>CAZWGG010000257.1:0-7460 GCA_964633305.1 uncultured Bacteroidales bacterium | reverse complement strand
AATACACCTGCGACATTTGGAGACAAAATTGCAGGTCCGGTATAAGGCTCAGCAAGTGGTGCTTTTTTTAATGTGTTTAATTTATCAATCATAGATTCCAAATCACTCATTATTGCATTCATTGTTGGCATAGAATCAATTCTTGATGCATGATATGATTTGTATAAAGGTACTTCACTTCCATCATTTGCTTTTATGTTTCCAGCTAGTTGAAGTGAAAAATAACTCTTATTTTGAGCTATCATACTTCCTTCTGAATTTACAAAGTATTTTCTTTCAATTACGAAATTAAAAGAAGCTTCACCCTGTATAATATCTTCAGTTAAAAGAAATTTTTGTGAGAGCTGCTTAATATTCTTCTCCCATTGTTTTTTATTAAATTGAAAATATTCATCAGGAAGTCTTTGTTCTACATATTGGACAGATGGAGCTTTGGAAAAATCTAAAGTGAGAGAATCAGTATCGTGCTGATCTTTAGATTTATTCAACTTTTTTAAATAAGAGTTGAGAACATCTTTATATGTTTTATCAGTAACTCTCCATAAAATTTGTTTGATTGCGTCAGGATCATCATCCAATGGCAACTGAACTTGTGGCCCAATACTTGAGTTATCACTTTGAAAACCATCTTTAAATTGATGAGTATTATCAAATGTATAACTGCCAACTTTCACCGTTGGGGTAAGTATTCTCATTTTATTATCATATGAGTCTATAAGGCTTCCGAAAGAAGCTTTTGCAGTAGAAGTAAAGAGTTCATTAACCCGGTAATCGAGGTAATATGGAGGATGGTTTTCTTTTGTCAGTTGTTTAAATTCTCTATTTAATTCTTCTTCAAGAATTTTTAAGAAAGTGTCCTGTGCTGTCAAGTACCAAACCCCACAACATCTAAAAACAAAAAAAATAATTATTATTTTCTTCATTGTAAAAAATTCACGTTAAAAATTTCGGTTTTAAATTCAAATGCTATTATTCTTATCTCAAATGATTTAAAATAAATTACCATTAATAATTTTATATAAATATGAGTATTTTTTCCAACAATATTATATAAAATTGTTAATAATAATTCTTTACAGAAAAAATCAATTCCAGAAATTTAATTTCTCAAGAGGTATATCTTCTTCAAAGAATAAGCGTGCTATAACTTTAAAGTAATCAGTATAATCAGAAATAAAAAATTTATGACTTATTTTTTTTTCATTATTCATTAAATTATTTTCCTGGAGAATTTCATGCAGATATGAGGCTACAATTTTAGATGAATCAATTACATCAACCTTAAAATTATAGAATTTACTTATTTGATTTTTAATAACCGGGTAATGGGTACAACCTAATACCAGGGCATCAATATCTTTAACTTCTTTCTTTGAGAGATAAGTCCTGATTATTGCATTGCTAATATCGTCAAAAATAAATCCCTCTTCTATCATGGGAACAAAAAGAGGTGTAGCCATAGAAAAAATTTCAAGTTTTGTTTTTTTCTCTTTAATTTTCTTTTCATATGTACCGCTATTAATGGTTGCCTTTGTCCCAATTATTCCTAACCTGGAAAATTGTTTGTTTGATGCAATAAACTCTACAACAGGATCAATAACATTAATTACAAGGGCACTTTCTCCAACATGCTTAATCACATTTTCGTTGGCAACTGCAGAAGCAGAATTACAGGCAATTACAATTATTTTGCATTGCTGTTCCAACAAAAATTCAGCAATATGTTCTGAATAATAAGATATAGTTTCTATAGACTTATCTCCATAGGGTAGATGGGCAGTATCGCCAAAGTAAATTAAGTTTTCATTAGGCAATATTCGTTTGATTGCACTGGCAACAGTTAATCCTCCTACACCTGAGTCAAATATCCCAATCGGATGGTTGGCTTTTGCGTTCATGAACACAAAAACATAAATTAGAATTTATTTTTTAAAATTCTTAGTCAGTAATTCCCAGTTTCTTTTTTACAAGAGGCAAGATATCTTCGGTAGAAGGAGCTGCATATATAACGGCACCAACTCCCGGACCTGTGTCAAAAATGAAGGTATATCCATTTTCTTCGGCAACCTCGTCTACAGCTTTTTTCGCTTTTTCCTGTATAGGTCTTAACAGTTCAGCTCGTTTGTTAGTCATATCTTGTTGTGCCTGAGCCTGAAAATTCTGCATCCTTTCATTTAGTTCATTAAGTTCTGATTCTTTGGTACTTCTTATCAGGTCGGTCATTGTTGGAAGATCTTTCTGATATTTTTCAAATTTTTTGTTTAACTCCACCTGGAGTTCCTCAAGAGTCGCTTGATATTCATCTGCAATGTTTTTTAGTTGCTTTTGCACACTATCCATTTCCGGCATAGCCATAAGAAGTTCCTGACTGTCCATATGTCCCAGTTTAATTTGTTTTTGGGCTATTGCTACTAAAGGAATTAATAAAACTACTATAAGTGTTAAGGTTTTCTGAATGCTTTTCATTAGTTTCTAATTTACTTATATTTAATTACTTGAATAGTAAAATACACGGTACTGTATTTTATTTTTATAAAATCGGTACAAAAGTATAAAATTAATTCTTATAACCTAATTTTTGTAGCACATCATCACTAACATCGTACCTGGGATTGAAATATAGCATAGTAGGTCCGCTTGATGTATCGAATATTACAGCATACCCATTTTCTGTAGCTATATCCTTTACAGCCTTATATATTTCATCTTGAATAGGCTTTATAAGTTCTTGCCTTTTTTGAAATAATGAACCTTCTTGTCCGAAATATTTTTTCTGTAGATCTTTTGCCACTTTTTCTTTGTTAATTATGTCATCTTCACGTTTTTTGCGCATATCATCTGTTAATAAAACTTTCTCGGCCTGGTAATCTTTATACATTTGTTCAATTTCAGCATATTTGTCTTCTATTTCTTTTTGCCATTCTTTTGACAATTTATCGAGCTGTTCTTTAGCCGCTTTATATGATGGAATGTTATTTAAAATATATTCTGTATCGACAAATGCATATTTTTGAGCAGAAACAAATCCGGTAAAAAATATCAAAACTGCTAGTAAAGATGTTATCTTTTTCATGATTATTTATTTTTAATTAACATTTAAGTTTAATTAAGTAAGAAGTATCAAATATAATACCAAAAATTTATTCTTTCATTCAACATAAATGATTATACTAAAATTCTTGTCCCATTACAAAATGAAATTCACTGCCATGAGGTTTTGTTTCATTAGGTTGAGGATCAAATCCGTATCCCCAATCAATACCAAGTAAGCCAAACATAGGCAAAAAGGCTCTAATTCCCACGCCAGCTGAACGTTTAACAATAAATGGATTAAAATCTTTAAATTTCGACCAGGCATTACCTGCTTCCTTAAATGCCAGGCCATATATTGTTGCCGATTCGCTCATGGTAAATGGGTATCGTAATTCTACGGCATATTTTGAATAAACATTCCCATTATCAATAGCTTGGTACTTGCCACTACTTGTTAGTATGCTCGATTGTGGAGTAAGGCTTCCTTCTTCATATCCACGAAGGGCAACAATATCATTTCCATAATAATAATTACCATAGTGCATTCCACTTCCTCCCACGTCAAATTTTTCAAAAGGCGCATACCCTATTTTGGAATTATAATAGCCCAAATAACCAAATTCAGCTTTAGTTGCTAATACCAGGTTAGCAATTATATTCGTGTACCATGCACTTTTAAATGTCCATTTGTGGTACTCGATAAACTCAAACTTTTTTCTTTGTTCCCTTCCCTTTATTTCACTTTCAAAGTCTTCAATATTTGGAGTTCGGTATACTTCGTTTATTTCTTCATCCGTAAGTTTCCAGAAGTTGTCTTTTCTAAATAATGAATAAGGAGGAGTAAGCTGTAATGTGAGACTAAACAATGAACCCCTGCGGGGATAAATCATCTGATCCTGTGAACTTCGAGATAATGAAGTTTTAAAACTAATTGTATTAGCTCTTCCATCCTCAAGAAAGAAATACCCTTGCCATTTCTTAAGGTTGTACCTCTGAAAACTTATTTCATTATAGATCGTAAAGTAATCATCAGGCCATTTAAGTCTATGTCCCATTCCTACAGATGCACCATAAATTCTGAAATAGCCGTCCCTGGTTTCAATGGTATAGTTACTGCCGTATGATGTTGGTTTCATAGCAGTATGATTGAGAGAAACAGAAAAACTATTGGGTTTTTTACCTCCAAACCAGGGCTCAACAAACGATACATTATAAGCCTGGTAAAACCTGCCATTTGATTGTGCCTTAATCGATAATGTTTGTCCGTCTCCTGTAGGAACTGGCCGCCAGGCTTTTCCGTTTAACATATTACGGGCAGAAAAATTAGAAAATTTTACTCCTATAGTTCCTACAAATCCATAACCTCCCCAACCTCCTGAAACTTCTAATAGGTCGTTTGCACGTTCTTCGAGCTGATACTCAAGGTCAACCGTTCCGGTTGCCGGATTAGGTATAGGATTAGGAGAAATCTTTTCAGGGTTGAAATGACCCAACGCCGCTATTTCTCGTACCGAACGAATAATATCCGACCTGCTGAATAATTCTCCGGGCCTTGTTCTAAGCTCCCTGCGGACAACATGTTCGTTTGTTTTGGTATTTCCTTTTATAATTATTTTATCAATTGTTGCTTGTTTTCCCTCGTTTATTCTCATTTCAAGGTCAACAGAGTCATTCTCAATGTTAACTTCAACAGGGTCAACACCAAAAAATAAATACCCGTTATCCATGTATAATGATGTAACAGCATCCTCATCACTAAACAATCTTTCTTCCATTAATTTTTGATCATATACATCGCCTTTTTTAAATCCTAGAATATGACCTAATAATTCAGACGGATATTTGGTATTTCCAATCCATGTTATGTTACGAACAAAGTATTTATCTCCTTCCTCTAGGCTGATACTTAGTTCAATTCGTTTATTATTAAGGGGTTTTTGTTCTATTCCGGTTATCTTTGCATCTCTATATCCATTTTTATTATAGAAAGAAATCAGGCTTTCTTTATCTTCTTTAAAATCATTTTCAATAAATTTTGAACTTTTAAATATATTGAGATTTTTCTTTTTAGTTTTCTTCATAACTCGTCTGAGTCTTGCATCAGAATAGACCTTATTTCCTTTTATTTCAATGTCTCCAATTTTAACTCTTTTGTTTTTTGCAATGTAAACATCCAAAGCAACTTTATTGAATGAAGCTGTATCTTCTTTTGGAACTATTTGGACATTAACATTTAAAAATCCTTTAGAAATAAAATGATTTTCAATTAACGTTTTTGTGTGATTGATTGTATTATCTGTAACTTGAGTGCCGGGTTTCAATTGAATTTTTTCTTCTATATCTTTTATCTCGGATTTATTAATGCCATGAAGATTTAATTTAGATAACCTGGGACGCTCAACAAGGTGAATTTCAAGAAAAGCAAGGTTTTCTTCTGTTTTGTTAACAAGAATCTTAACATCTGAAAAAAGGCCATGTGACCAGAATTTTTCTATAGCCTTAGAAATATCATCACCTGGAATATTTATTTTCTGGCCTATTTTAAGGCCAGAAAGATTTACAAGTACTCCTGGCTGAAGGTATTTAACACCTGTAATTTTAATATCGGCAATTATGTATTCCTTTGGCCTTGAATAATCCACATATTCTATATTTGTGTCAATTATATCTTGCGCATATGTGCTGTAACCCGCAATAATCAATAGTGTAATAATGAAATTTCTCATTTGAATTTAACAATTAACATTTAAAATTTTTTTAATTTGTGCACTTGTTTTACCAAATCTTCTTTCTCTGCATTGATAATTTATGATTGCTTTATAAAAATCTTCTCTACGAAAATCGGGCCAAAAAGTTTTAGTGAAATAAAGTTCTGCATAAGCCAATTGCCATAGCAGAAAATTACTAAGTCGATACTCACCGCTGGTACGAATTAGTAATTCAGGTTCGGGAAAATTGACTGTTGTAAGAGATTGTTCAAAAATACAATCATCAATTTCATTTGCTTTTAGTTTTCCATTTTCAACCTTATGTGCAATATTACGAACCGCCCTGATAATTTCCCACCTGGAACTGTAACTTAAAGCTAATACAAGGCTTAAACCGGTATTATGAGCTGTTTTATCTATCGCTGTGTTGAGTTTTTTTAGTACATTGGCGGGCAAACTGTCAATATCGCCTATAGTTAATAACCGAACATTATTATCAAGAAGTGTTTTGGTTTCTTTGTTTATTGTTGTTACAAGCAATGACATCAATGCATCTATTTCAGTACGGGGCCTGTTCCAATTTTCTGTGGAAAATGCATATAATGTAAGATACTTTAATCCTAATTCCGCTGCTGCTTCAATAGTATCTCTTACAGAAGCTACACCATTCCTATGGCCAAATACCCTTTGATTTCCTTTGCTTTGTGCCCATCTACCATTCCCATCCATAATAATGGCTATGTGCTTGGGAAGCTTATTTATATTTATTTTTTCCTTCAAAGACATAGTTCTGGTTATTTAGTCAGAATAAGCTGGACAATCAACTGCAAAGTTAAAAAACTTATAAGTAATAAAAATACCTGCAAACGAATACCAGTCATTATTATGAATAATTGACTCTATTCCAGAAGGATTCATGACTCCATCTATTCGATCGCTCATAGTTTTTCGAAATTCCCATTCAATACCTGTACTAACTTTTTTGTTTATAGTGAGTTTTAAACCAATACTAAAAGGAAGGGTAAAATGAGGCAATGCAGACTCACCTGTTGTTGAAGATGATGATAAAATTGTTGAGTAACCGATTCCCCCACTAATATATGGTGTATAATTCCATTTTTTGGTATTTGGCATATAAGGTAAAAAGCTAAACTCAAATTGGAGTGTGGCATCAAGTAATGAGGTCGAAAATTCAGCAGGATTAACATACCTGTCAGGGTGATAGTCATTTATAAAATCTAAATCACTACCTGATAAGTTAGCATAGTAACCATTTGCTCTTATGGCATAGCGCTTATTAAAATTATATCTGTAAATTACCCCAAATGAGGGTCTTGGCCTATAAAAATGTTTATTAGGATTTATATCACCCATATAGTATGCAGTACCAACAAAAATACCAACATTTGCATCTCTCTGCGCGTAAATATTTTGTATACAAATTGAAATAAAAATAGATAGAATAATTTTTTCCATGTATGAAAAAAAATGTAAGCTAAACAATGAACGAAAATAGTCGAATTTTAGCGTACAATATTAAAATTTTTACTAAAATATTATAAAAAAAGTTAAGGTAAGGGGAGAAAACGAATTACCATTTGGCTTTTCTCCATGCCCTGTCAAGGAATAAAGGAAGATTACGACGCGACGTTTTAATTTTATATGCAAGAGAGATAGTGGTTATCCAATACGCATCATTATGTTTTGATGTATCAGTTG
>CAZWGG010000256.1:0-7520 GCA_964633305.1 uncultured Bacteroidales bacterium | reverse complement strand
ATGATCCCCTCTCCTGATGAGGTAGTTGAAGCTCTGGAACAAAAAATAATTAAACCGAAATCCAGGAGAACTTCACGTACCAGTAATCATTTTGTAAAGGAGCCTCTACATACACTGAAAAGAACGCTACAGGAACACCAAAATCTTTCATCATATAGCCTTCAGCTATATCAAAACCGTTCTTTTCTGCTACTGTTATATATTTGCTACTTAAGTGCATACCATAGGGATCCAGATATATAAAATCTGACTTTATGTATATAGGATCATCATAATCAGTAACGTCTCCTAGTCTCAAGCCTACACAAGTCTATAATAGACACAATTCGAATTCGTATCTTCTCCACCAGAGAATGTGGCGTTAGGGCCCCAGCCACTTCTAACATACGTATATCCGTAACTTGATGTTAAATAGATAATTGCAAATAATGCTAAAACAAATAATTTTTTCATAAGAATAAATTTTAATGGCTAATATATTCGATATAAATATCTGTGTTACATCATAAAATCAATGTTTGTATCTGTATTGTACAAAAACCGGTTCTCTCTTAATTTTGAATCAACGGTATGATCCTTGCATAAAGAGAGAATACGGTCTTCTTATTTTTATCCGGCTACCACCATATACTCATAAACCAGAAGTCAGATTGAAGGGGGGCCGCCGCACCCAATAATATATAAGCTATGTATGGAGATGCATTCATTGTGCCCTGTTCATAATCAGAGGTCTGGGCATATTTTGCCTCTACTTTTTTTATGTGATATGAATCGGAATTGTAAGGCCAGTAATACGCCCGGGCATATACAGGATTACTGCTACTGCTTATATTGCCGTATCTCCCGACAAAAAAATAGTAATTTACAGTGGCCTCCGCCATCTCAATGCCTTTTGAGTAACTGGAAGCTGGCCCCCAGTCTTGTTTATTAAAATAGTACCCGTAACTTACTGTTACGCCCATAATTGCAAATAATGCTAAAACAAATAGTTTTTTCATAAGATAAAATTTTAAGATTAAATTTTAAGATTAATTCGATTGTATAAATTAATGTATCGATTTTCTGCTTATTTTGAGCTGATTTTTTTATTGGACGGGCTTTTGTTATCAACAAGCTTCTCTCCTCCCCTACAGCCAAAATCCAATATGAAGTATTCTCTATAAGGAAAATGTTAAAACAAATGTACAAACGATTGTTCAAAAAAACAAAAAATATAAATAAATATTTTTGATAATTCTCCTGTATATATTTAAAAGGTGAACTTGATGTATTTACAAGTTAAAAGAAAAGAACTGGTAGTCGATAAAATTCAGCTACTACCCCCAGTTTACTTTGGCACTTGCAAAATCACCACGCTGGGGACAATAAAGGTGTATATGAAGAATGTAAGTATCTGTAGGAGAGACAAGTACAAATCTTCCGAAACGACGATAATCATACTGTTGTTGAGAAGATAAACTTAAATCAAAAAGAGTACCACCAGCTTCATAATGAGCACCAACCGCTGCAGTGGCTGCACTATATACAAATTCTTCTCCTCTAAAAGTATAAAGTTCTATATAAAAACATAGACTGTTGAGATAATAATAATAGTCACTTTGTTTTGGATAACTAGGTGTACTAGTATTATGGAGTGTAAAAAAAACAGAGTATCCAAAACTTGAAGTTGATGTAATTAGAATTGTTACAAGTAAAATAAGTACTTTTTTCATAATAATTTAAAATTTAAGATTAAAATTTTAATGTAAAAATATATACCAATTCTCTTCTTTTTTTATTACTTTGTTCAAAGTAAAGCATCTAATGTTTCTAAAAGAAAAAAGTATTACCATTTTGTAAATCCTTTTTTCTTATTTTATATAACAATTTTATTGTAACAGATAATGATAAATCATAACTATCTCTCCCTTCTATTATTTTCCTTTAAAAAGCCTAATAACCTCAAATGTTATATTCAGCAAAACACGCGAAACCTAATTATTTTATATCGGAATAATAAAGGTAAGAAATTAAAAACAAAAAATTCAGAAAAATATTACTCACTGAAATAATTCTTTTTTGAAGAACCTCTTATACGTAATTCAGGGGTGAGCATAATACGTTTTGGCAAAGTAGCTTTTTCTGCGTTGGCAGTTTCTTCGAGAAACAATTTAGCTACATTCCTCCCCATCTCAATGCTATGTTGGTCAATAGAGCTAATTCCTGTTTCAAGCATATCATCATAAGGTTCGTTAGCAAATCCGACAATTGCAATGTCCTGGGGTACACGAATTCCTAGTTGTTTTAACTTAAGAAGTGCTCCAAGTGCTGAAAAATCACTTGCAGCAACAATGCCATCAGGTAAAGGTTTCATTTCACTAATTTTTACAGCAGAATGTTCACCCATATCCCGGGTAAGAACATTTTCAAATACCAGCTTATCATCAAATGCCACACCGTTTTTTAACAATGCAGCCTTATACCCTTCAAATCGATTTCGGTAAACACTAACATGCTGAGGGCCAGTAAAATGTACTATGTGTTTACATCCTTGCTCCATTAAATGTTCAACCGCATTAAAAGCCCCGGCAAAATCATTTAGTTCAACTTTATGCGCCTTCATATTTTCGGGAACACGATCAAAAAAAATCAAGGGAATACCTCTGTCTTGAACCAATTTAAAATGTTTATAATTTTTGGTTTCCAGGGCAAGAGAAACCATTAATCCATCAACCTTGCCGTTTGTAAGGTTATCAACAATAGCTTTTTCGCGTTCCCAGGAATCATAACTCTGGCAAATTAATACATTATATCCAGCCTCAAAAGCTTCATCTTCAATTCCCCGTATTACTGATGAAAAGAAGCAGCGGTCAATACGGGGAATAATTACTCCAATAGTTGTTCCCTTTCCTGTACGAAGACTTGATGCAATAGAATTAGGCTGATAATTGAGTTTTTGAGTTAACTCCCATACAGCAGTCTTCATAGCTTTACTTATACGAGGATGATCCTGAAGTGCCCTAGAAACTGTTGATGCTGTGGTATTCAGCTCCCTGGCAATATCATGGATAGTAACCCTATGCTTCTTCATCCTAAATTTTAATCTATCTTCTCTTTAATCGGACTACAATTTCATACAAGCAGATTATTTCGTATTTTTGAGGTATTTATATAGATCGCTGTTAGTTGAGAGAATTACTGAAGTTGAAGAATCAAAAGTTTCCTCAAAAGTTTCCATTGATTTCGTAAAGCCATAAAACTCACGTGAACGTAAGGATTGATCATATGCATTCGCATAAATTGCTGCTGCCTGTGCGTCAGCTTTGCCCTTTATTTCTTCTGCTTGTTTAAATGCTTCTGATTGAATAGTTTTTAATTCGCGTTCTTTTTCACCGTTTATTCTGGATGCTTCTCCTTGCCCTTCAGAACGGAATTTATCGGCAATTCTAAATCTTTCACTCTTCATCCTCTCATACACTTGTTCCCTAACTTCCTGAACATAGTTAATACGCTTAAAGCGAAAGTCAAGAATTTCAATACCTAAATCTTTTGCTTTTTCATTCGCTGATATAAGGATCAAATCCTGTATTTTTTTACGACCTACAACTATATTGGTAAGAGTATCTCCAATCAATTCACCTATGACTCCAGAAGATATAGGTACCCTGTTGCTTGTGCGCACAGCTTCTTCTAAATTATGGGCTGCAATATGATCCCTGGTCTCACCGTCAAGAATATCATCAAGTCGTGATTGAGCTCCCCGTTCATTTGTTAATCTTTTAAAAAACTGAAGCGGGTCTGTCACCTGCCACCGGGCGTATGTATCTACAAATATGAACTTTTTATCTTTTGTAGGGACCTGGTTTGGATCACCATCCCATTCCATAAATCGTTTTTCAAAATAATTGGCTTTTTGAATAAATGGGGTTTTAAATTTTAATCCGGGCATTGTAATTGCATCACCCACTGGTTTCCCGAATTGGGTAATCACTACCTGCTCTGTTTCCTTAACAATAAATATACATTGAAAAAACAGAACGACAAGTACTACTAAAATTAATAGTGTAAATATTACTCTTGATTGTTTCATAATCTCTGATTTATTTCTTATTTATTTGCATTTGAAGTAAGGGCAAGACATTATTACCTTTTTCGTCGGTAATTATTTTAGTGCCTAATTTAGGTATAACCGATTCCATTGTTTCCAGGTAAATTCTTCGTTTTGTTATTTCAGGAGCCTTAGCATACTCCTTATACAGTGCATTAAAACGTGCAGCCTCTCCAAGCGCATTATTCACCCTTTCAGTTGCATATCCTTCGGCCTTTTGTATAGTTTCTTTTGCTTGGCCACTAGCTTTTGGAATTACCTTGTTATATTCAGATTTAGCTTGATTGATGAGTGTTTCTTTTTCCTGTTGTGCTTCATTTACAGCATTAAAAGCTGCCTTTACCGATTCAGGAGGATTAACATCTTGTAATACTACCTGGTCAATTTTGAGTCCCAATGAATATTCACGACAAATTTTCTGTACCAATTCTTCTACTTTTGATGCTATTTCAGTTCTACCTACAGTAAGTACCTCATTAACTGTGCGGTCGCCAACTATTTGTCGCATTGCAGCCTCAGAAATATCACGTAAGGAAGTTTCAGGATTTCTGACTTTAAATAAAAAATTGTAAGCCTTTTCAACACGATACTGTACTACCCATTCAACATCGGCCAGGTTAAGATCACCAGTTAGCATGAGTGATTCATCAGTATAGCCCGACCGTGTATAGTCAGTTCGAATTCCTGCTCTTAAAGTCCGAAAACCAAACTCCAATTTCTGTTGCCGTTCAACAGGTACCTTATATACTCTTTCAACAAAAGGCAATTTCATATTCAATCCTGGTTCAACCTTTCGAACATATTTTCCAAATCGGGTTATAACCCCCACTTCTTCAGGGCCCACCTGAAAAAAAGAGCTTAAGGACATAAAAAAGACAATTAGAATAATAATTATCAATCTTAAATTGCCCAATGCTTTTTTTACTCCCGGGGGTAAATTTAGTTCTTCAAATAGATTATCTGTCATTTTATAAGTATTTTATGTTTGTGCAAATATAACCTTTTAATAAAATGAGGGACAATAATTTCAGGATTTATTATAATATTATGAATATTTTATAAATAAAAAATATGTATGGATTTTATTTGTAATTTACAGAAAACAATCAGGCTAATATAAAATGAAGGTAAAAAGAATCATAAACAAATTTTCGGATAATTTTGTTTAAAAAAAAAAATCCTTTACATTTACAAAAATTGCACATAATATCTTATTTCATCGGAACGTATTGAATTTCATATAATAGAGAATAATATTAATCAAGTCACTATATTTTTATTTCGTTTTTATTTTCAATTTTTAAATTGGGAATTTTATAGATAATGTATGATTTATCCATAAGTCAATTTGCTAATTGACCAATTTTTTTTATATCTTTAGTTAAATCATGTATCTATTTTACTAATTAATTTACAGAGACTTATAATTTGTTTCGTTATGTTAAAAATAAATCTAATAAAATAAACTATTACGTTGTTTGCCGTCCAAAATTAGAAAACTGGTTTTTTAATAAATTAATCTTCACAAAAGTGAATGTATTTCTAGCTAAATATTTACAGAAAATAATTAGTTATGGCTTATTAGTTATTCTATCCATTTTCCCATTATCAATGCATATTGAACTTATAAATTTATCTGACTATTCGCATCCTATATTTGCCGCTAATATCTCGGTAGCTGATCTTTTTTTAGCTGTTATCCTGTTACTGTGGATAGCCAAAATAGTAATTTATAAAGAATATAATCAAATAAAAATACCGCCTATTCCAATTTTGGTTTTTATTGTTATTTGTATATTATCATTTGTGAAAGCTAACTCAATAAGCTCATGGGTTAAAGATGTTTTTCAATTAATTGAATATCTTATTCTATTCTATATTCTTCTTGTTAACAATCTTCATCTGATAAATACGAAAACCATTAAAAATACGCTATTCATTTCTTTAACTACAATTCTTGCTGTTGCGCTTGTTCAGCAAACTATACTCAATGGTGATCCCTATTTTATAAGAGGATTATTTGAAAACAGAAATGTTTTAGGAGCTTTTTTATGTATTGTCATTCCAATAATATATACCGATTTGATAAGTACATCGAATATCTTTCACAGAATCTGGATGACATTGCTATTAGCACTAACATATATTGTAATAACATCTGGAATATCAATGATAATAATAGTGATAAGTTTATTTGTTATAAGCTTTCTATACAATAGAAAAGTATTGTTGAAATATGTAATAACAATAATAGTACTTGGTATAGCCTATCCTCTTATTATGCCGAAAAAAAATATAAACGCAATAAAAGAATCTGTTTCTATTTATGAACAAGGAAAAATAAGTAAGAATTATGATCGATCTGTAGCAATTACAACAGGGTTAACAAAAAAAGTAATATTCGAAAAAGCTAAAGGAAATAATATTCTTAAAATAACAAATGATGTGTTGATGTCAAGCAAAATACCCCCGTTAATTAAGCAGGGTCGATTTGAAGAATTAGATGGTAAAATACATATCAAAAACAGGTATTTGGAAATGCAGGCTGCTATTAACATGCTTAAGGAGAACATTCTATTTGGAGTAGGTTTAGGTAATTATCAAAATCATATTGGAACGTATTATAATGAATTACCCAAGGTAAACACAATGGAACCAAAGCAGAATAACGGTTACCTTATAATAGCCGCAACAACCGGTTTGTTTGGTATTGCAGCTTTGTTGTTCATTTTTCTCTCTGCACTGAGAAATGTATATTTGAATTACACTACCGGAAACAGCAAAGATAAATTCCTTTACCTGGCCCTGACTGGCAGCTTAACAGCATGCCTAATTCAAAACTTCTTTTCCGATCTTTTTATTGCCAGCTTGCTCGTTCCAATGACATTAGTTCTATATCTTTCATTTAAAAACAAAATAAAAAATACCTCGAAAATAATCACCATTAAATTATCTAATCTTATAACCCGTTATGCATATATAGTTCTAACAATTTGTTTGGTCGCATTTGTATGTGCTTTCTCGATAATTAGAATCGGTTCAAAAGAGTATTTATGGATCGAAGCAGAAGACCCGAATGAATTATATAATAATTTATCGATTGAAAAAAACAGTGAAGCTTCGGGAAATAAAAATATTGTATCAACAACTCAAAGTCATAAAGTTAATTCGTACGCAGTATATAATTTTGCGGTAAATAATACAGGAGAGTATCAACTTTGGGCCAGGCTCTACGGAGAAAATGCATGTGCAAATTCATACCATGTCTCAATTGATAATTCAAGTAGATTTATTATCGGTAATGATGATTTAATGAAAACAACGTTTCACATATTATAACATTTTAAAAAAATGAAAAATAAAATATTAACATTCAGTATATTAATGGCTTGCTTTTGTGCAGAACTTGTTTATGGAGCAAACAAAGATAAAA
>CAZWGG010000255.1:0-7543 GCA_964633305.1 uncultured Bacteroidales bacterium | reverse complement strand
GCATTGTATCATATTTTACATTGCCGCACCGCAACACTGGGCGGCCATGAAGAAGATGGAACTGCAGCTTGTTTTATAAATTATTATTCCCCTGTGTATGGGCTACACTCCAAAGCTTCGGGTATACCCACTATGGAGTTGAAAGCCTGTTTAATACAATAGTATTCTCTTTTGGATAGCTCCGTTTTTTAAGGGTGACCGGGTATGTCTTGTCTTTTCTGCAGGTTTTTGCTTTTTCTCATGCAGTTTCCTGCTGATCCATCACCCTTAATTCTAAAGTAAAGACGGTTTTATCATATCCAATACTGTTAACTGCCCTTCTTTTACTCTCAAAAAATAAAAAAACCGTCGATATGTGCATAGCTCTGATTTTACTATGGATGTAGTTCAACCGGGAATATGAGCGGTTTGCAAAACCCAGCGATTATTCCCATGTATTCGGTTTTTTTCTTCAATCTGTTTATCTATCAAGTATGCACCGTCTATAAGTCTGGCGATAGGGCGGGACAGGCGAAAAGGCTCTTTGGCAAAATTTTGTTGCAGCGTTGGTTTTATGGGTTTTGCCAATGTGCCTGACACGAAGGGGTGGCGTGTGTTGGCACCATATTACTTTTTTTTCTTTTTGTTTTCAAGTTTCTTTAGCCCCTCTTCAAGCTCCTTCATTTCCTGTACATCTTCAATCTCAATCTGGTTTTTGCGGTATTTTTCATATTCCGATTCTGCCAGTTCTTTTGCCATTTTTGCCGAAATTGTCCCGGCGTGTTCCAAAATTTCCCTGTCGTTTAAAGTCATGAAATCATTGAGTTTACTAATCCAGTCTTTCATGTACATTGGTTTCCTGTTCCGGGCTTGCAACTCGGCAAACGAAAGATATTGGTCAACGATTAAATTCAGGTCTTTTAATTCATCTTCGGTTAGGTAGTTTTTTGCAATTGAAACATCGGTTTTCCTGATTTTTCCATGAGGTGCATTTTTCCAGGTTGTTAACCCCATATTTTGTTTTTCTGAATTAACTCGTTTGTAAATTATTTCCGATGCAGTGTGTCTGTGAATTGCCCAGTGCATTTTGTTTTGAACCGATTTGAAAAACAACTGGCTTTCTTCTGTTGTCGGGTCATAATCAATGGCAGTCGTATAAATATCTTTGATTTTTGCGTAGAAAATTTTCTCCGAACTGCGAATATCCCGGATTCTTTCCAGCAGTTCATCAAAATATTTATTGGTGTGCCCGGTTTCTTTTAAACGCTCATCGTTTAGTACAAAACCTTTTATCAAATATTCGCGAAGTTGAATAGTTGCCCAAATACGAAATTGTGTGCCACGGTGCGACTTTACACGGTAACCAACCGAAATAATTACATCAAGGTTGTAAATCTTTAAATTACGCTGAACCTCGCGTTTGCCCTCAGTTTGAACTGTCAAGTAATCCTTGACAGTTGAATTTTCCTGCAATTCACCTTCCTCAAAAATGTTTCTGATGTGCAGGCTGATGTTTTGTTTTGTGGTCTGGAAAAGTTCTGCTATTTGAACCTGCGAAAGCCAAACGGTTTCATCTTCCAGCCTGACATCAATTTTGGTTTGCCCATCCTCGGTTTGATAGAGGAGTATTTCTGAATCTGCCATATTAATCGGTAAAATATTTCACAAAAATCTTTGATAGCTCTTTGTTGTATTGTTTTAAAAGAGACTCTTTTAAAAGACTCTTAACTTCTTCGTTTTTTGCAATGTGTTTTAATACTATTTCTGTTTGGTTCTCAAGAATCCAAAATTTGTCAAAATGATTCCCTTTTTGGAAATTATCCAAATTGAAAATAAAATTATAATAAGGATATTTTTTAATAATATCTTGAATCACTTGCTTCTCTAATAGGGAGTTGTCATTCAATGTTATGAATACTTCAACCAGATTATTTAAGTTTCCTCGTAACGGTTCTATAATGCCGGTGTATGGGCTTTTGGCATAGAAAATACTTAATATCTCTTTTGTCTCAGAAATTGGGCTGAAGAATTTTAAATAAGAATCAATAAACTGCTTTGGATTTTCTATGCTTTTTGAAATTACAGACTGATAAAACAATTCATGATTAAAACCTTCTTCCAATATAGATTGAATTAAATCATTTAGTTTAGTTTTCATTTCAATAGAAATGGCTCCAGATATTGCATTTATCATTCCATAGCGTGAATTCTTTATTGCAATTTCCATCAAAGCATCAACTGTTTTATCTTCTGATTTGGGAAGAATATATCCTTTATCCCTTAGGGTATAAAGGCAATTAACAAGCAAATATCCTTCATATAAATTTCTGCATAATAATAAGACCTTAATCAATCCTATAATCTCATTCACATCGAACATGTTAGGCTTAACCAGCAAAGGATGTGCAAGTGTGTAAACATCGCTGACGTTAAAATCTAACTTTTCAATGAAATAAGTTACATCTTTTAGCAAATTGTAGTCCTCAATTTCAAATTCAAGATAAGTTATTAGGATGCAAAGGTTTTGAAACGTTCTGCTTACTTTTCTTCTTAAGTCAGGATTTTTAGTTCTGCTGTCGAAATAACAAATTTCCGAATACAAAAAATCCACATTTTCTTTTGAAAAAAAGTTCTGGATGGCACTTTGTAAATATCCGGTTTCTGATTTATATGGAATACTTCTAACACTGTTGCGTTGAAAATACCCTAAAAGTTTATTCCCGTTGCAGTGGTGAATTGATATTTGTACCAAAAAGTCATTAAATGAGTTCAGATGATAAGAATGTTCCGTTTTCATCGAATACGAAATAATACAACTCTCTATAACCTTTTCATATAACAAATCAGATTCTCCCGCACCATTCGTTACAAGCCAGTTTCCATCAAAGAAGTTTGTAAACTCAGCAATACTGGCATTCTGTTTACGAATTGCATCTGCCGTGTCATTTATTTCATATCGTTGTTTGAAGTCCTGTAATTTGACGTAGGTTTCATCTACTGATTGAGCATATGAATTATATAATGAATTACTGGCAATAGATTTTAGTATTTCATTATTTTCATCCGAAATATCTAAAGTATCTAGTATTATATCTAAATCCGGGTATCCATAGTCGATGGTTTTAAATGCAAGAATTTTCTGGTTGTACTTTACAAAGAAATATAAAACCGGATTTTCTCTCTTTGCAATTTTTTCAATTTCATGATATAATTCACCTGCTTTCTCATATTTTCCAAACATGAACCAGATGTAAGCCGATTGCATCTTATCCCAAAGATTAGAGTTGGCTTCTTGACTATTTAAGCTGTTAAATGCTTTTACAAAGTTCAATTTATCGAAGTTGCAACTAATACAATCACAACTATTTTCAAATTTTAAGACCGTGGAGAATTCTTCTTTTTCATTACTGTTATAAATAGTGTAAATTAAATTTTCCCGAAGTGTTTCAACAATTTTTACAACCTTCTTTTGAACTTCATTTGTGCCCTTAAATAAACTTTGATTTTTAATTGAGATTTTACTGTCAATTTTTACATTTCTGAAAAATTCAATAATCTCTGTATTGTTTGTTTTTAATGCAAACTGATTATAAAATGTTGAAGTGTGTCTGTTCTCTGGGAATGCAATTTTATCAATTAACCGCCACGATATAATTCTCCTAAAATCGTTGAATTCATTTAAACAGTTATAAAGCTTATCAATAATTGGGAAATCTTTAATCTTTTTGAATAGTTCTAAATTTCTATTTTCAAATATTTGTCGGGTTGGATTTTTAAAGCCTCCCTTAATTTGGCGAATGTTTTTGGTATTTCGTATTTCGTCTGTTTTTCGTATTCCTTCTTCAATTCTCCTATTAATTTCAATCTTTGTAATTCCTCTATAAGAATCAAATTTGTTTTTATCCCTCTTGTTTATTTTAAAAACATAATAATCGACTCGTTTGCTGCCTTTTTTCCTGCTGGAAATTCTCCATTTATCAATTATTTCCTGGGCCGAAAAAAAATATCGAACTTCTTCATGTTGAATATCAGTGTGCAGCAAAGCAAAAAAATCAGTCTTGTGACCATCTTCATCAGTAACATATTCTTTTCGGATTAGTACCTCATTTCCATTTTCAAAGTATTTTGATTGAATTATTGCATAAACTGAAGAAATATTATTGTGCAATTCTGCCATAAAATCACGCCCTTCTATGTCAGGTTCAATTTTGTGGACAATAAAATGGTCTAACAAGATATTCTTGGTTCTTGCTTCACCTTTTTTGCAATGTTCTTCTTGTTTTGACATTAAGCTTATTCTGCAATTATTTTACTAAAATACTATTTTCAATTTAGTTCGAATCTGTCAATTTGCACTAATGTGTGCGACGGCAAAAAAGCATGTGTTTGACACGAAGGGAAGGGCGTGTTGGGTCTTAAAATAATCTACCTTGTAATTCTCTTTTGGGATAAAATACTCCAATTATCACAAATGGATTATTAGCCCTCCTTCTGTGCCATTCCTTTGTTGTCCCAAGGAAAAAGTATAAATCCTTATTTTTAATAAAATTGTCCTCATACTGTTCCCTTACTTTTTTCAATGCAATACTTTCGTTGCCATCAGCACTCTTAAGGCAATTCCAATATAATGCGCCAATTTCCCAATCTTCTATCATCAATTTGCTTTCTACTCCTGTATCATCTGTAAAACGATAAAAAAATTTGTAAGGTAATTTTGGAATCAATGTTTCAACAGGTTTTACTGTTTCAAACAAATTTCCCTGTTTCCGTAGTTCTTTCCATTCGTCTTTCCACTCCCGCTCATCTTCCTATTTCCACTCCCAATATTTTTGATGGCTTAAACGTGACTAAGGATATATTCTTCGGGTCTTTTGAATCCTCAAGTAGCAGGGCTTTATTTGTATAAACTTTTTTAAAGCAGAAGTCTTTTCAAATTGCCCAATTTCCATTGGTATTTATCGTTTCTCCAATGACAATATCCTTAAAATCGTAATTGACCGGAGAATAGCTTTCGGGGCGGAAATCATCGGTGCGTTTGTTTAAGTCAAGCTCTATCCAAGTGTATTTCACATTGTTTACTTTACCTGAACCTTTTAAATCAATCAAAAAGCTTAATGGAACCGGATAAATCCTTATCCAATCTCCATTTTCAAGAATACCGGCGGTACAAACAAGTTCATCATAACTTCTTGATGGCAGAGGATATGTAGTAACTGTTATTAAAACTTTCTTACGTGTCATCAAATATGTTTTACTTCATATTTAAATCCATCCAATTTTGAAATGGATTCTGCCAAATGTTTACGATGGCATTGACAAATATTTGCCTCAAAACAGGTCAATGCAACCCTTTTTTTACTTTCGAGTATGTCAAAAATTTCTTTTTGCTTTACAACTTCATTTTTTAAAATATTTGCTTTGTAAAAGACAAAAAGTTTATCGTAATCGGCTTGTGTATTTAATTCCTGACGTTTATCAGAATCAATGCCAACCTCAGGGATATGGACATACTCAATACCTACACCATGACAAGCTTTTTGAAGTTGACTCTTGCTAAAACCATATTTCATGCTGTATGAATTCCTTCGTACATCGCACAAAACTTTAATTCCATTTATAATAAGTTTGTTTAAATACTCTTCGAGTGAAACACCTTCGTAACCAATAGTAAATAAAACAGTTTCTGTTTTGTTTACTTTTTGTTTTTCTACTCTGGCAAATTGCTCTTTATCCAAAGTAGTTGCCGCAATTGTGCTGTTTATAGCGCAATATGGATAATTTCTATACGTCAGCTTAACAAGGTCATCTTTGCTGTAACCTTTATATTGGTTTAAAAATTTTATTGCAATTTGGTCTTTGGCTTTCAATTCTTTAGTATAATCAGTTAGGTCTGCTTTTTTCCAACTATTTCCTGATTTTTCAACAAGTCTGTATTTAGTTAAAGTGCACAAATTTGCATTAGCCTGAAACGAATAACAACCATATTTGTAAGGCACAAAATGAAACGATTTTTCAGTTTGTTGCCGGGAAAATAAAAATAACAACTTTTGCAGGCTAATTTTATCCAATTCACCACCAAATACCTGTAATATAGCTAATAATATTTTTCGTCTGTAATACATACTACAAAAATACTATTTCTTAGTATAGTGTTTATCAAATTCAACAACAATATTCGGGTCATAAAACTTTTTCTTTCCGCCTTTTTTGTTTTTAAAGTCCAAGTATCTTTCTCCGCAATAATTCTGATTTTTCTCTAATTCGTTAATAATACTACGAAATTTTCGGTCAAATGCAATATCTGAATACCTCTCTTTTAGTTGGGGAATTAAATCATCCCGAAAAGTCCATTTATATTTATCTGCAAATTTTTCTTCGGAATCAATTGAAATCGTAATTGCTCCATCTTCTCTGGTGTATCTGACCGGAATTGCATTTATTGATTTTGATTTTACAAATTTGGTTTCTAGGATTAGACTTATATTATGTTTCTCTCGTACATCGGAAGGAAATTTCTTCTCAACTTCTGCAATATAATTTAGTAAATTTTGGTGTTGTGTGTCCTCTTGATTTATTGAATAACTTTCCCATTCATGTGGGTGGTAAAATGAAATGGGCATCAAATAAAAATTATACTGCGATAAATCATATATAAACCATTCTTTAACACATTCTACATAACTTCTCAACGTTGCAGTTCCTATTTCAAGAACTTTTTTCTCAAACAATTTACTGTCGTTGAAAAAGTGAATGGCATTGTCGCGGATTTCAACAAGTAATAAGATATTTTCTTTTAGCCGTTTCTCTAAACTTAATAAATTCAATGCTCTTGTAATTTCAATAGTCAAAAAATTACCTGCACGATTGGTCTTAAATTTAGGAGTTTTATAAGGTGTCCCATCTTTTCGTTTCTGTTCTTTATCAATAATATAAAGAGATTTCAAATCATTGTTTTTGTCTTGTAGAATTTTAGATTTTAATAATAGTTCCCAAGCATTTACCATCAATATTGAAAAGCTTTCTTCACGATATTTAAAATCAGGTTTGTTATAAACCTCGATAGCCGATAGGGCTGCCTGAACTGATTTTTCAAGTAAATATTGACAACGTGCTTTTCTTGACATAACTCTTCTGGTTATTTGGTTCTTTTGTATAGTTTTGATAAATCTTTTTTTAAATATTTTAAAATCAAATTTCTATCAATATAGCAAATCCTTCGCAATCAGAAGGCGGGTCGGAAAGAAAAGCATGTGTGTGGCTGCAAAGGAGCGGTTGTAGGGAAGGGTAGTCACACTCTTGCTTTTGTGGGCATGCTATTTCCTTTTTTGTCTTTATGCAGCAATTTTCCATTGTTGTCGGTTTTCTTCGCTTGCCTGTAACGGTCCCGCAATAAAATTTGGGCGAGAGTGGGGCTGACAAACTTGTCAGCCCGAAGCCCGCTATGAATTTTATGTTTACGTGTCAACCCGCTACTACACCCCGCCTTGATTTTATTGCGTGTTGAACTAAGAACTAAATCCCTACGGGATAGCTTTTTTCAAAAAAAACAGAATTGTTTTTTGGG
>CAZWGG010000254.1:6002-7607 GCA_964633305.1 uncultured Bacteroidales bacterium | reverse complement strand
GTAAGTAATGATCATATGATTATCAACCTGGGGTGAACAAATTTCAGAATAACGATAAGGAATATCACGTGTACCAATCCATGTATAGTACGAGGTAACACCAGCTTGTTTTAATAATGCATGAATTAAGCTCGATTTGTCTTTACAATCACCATACCGCTTATTAAGCACTTCATCGGGCTTTCGTGGAATAAACCCTCCCATACCATCTTCAAATGCTATATACTTGATGTTTGACTGTACCCAATAGTACAACCTTTCAACCTTTTCGAGTTCTGTCATGCCAGGTGCTATTTCCTGATCAACAATACGTTGTAATCCGGTACAATCAATACCTTTGGTCAAGTCTTTCACAAAGGAAAAATACCATAGGTATAAATCATTGATATTTTCCAGCACAGGCCTTTTTTTATTTTTAACAGTATAACTTTTAATAATGGGTATTAAATGTGGGGCAAAATAACGTATGTTGGGTTGAAATCTATCAAATTTTATATTCTCAAGTTTTTTTTCCTTAAGCGAATATATCTTTCTCTTCTTTTTGAAAGACAAGGTCAAACCATCAAAATTTACCGGATAATTTTCTTTAATAAATTCTAATTCAACATTTTCATCGCAATTAACTATAAATTCGAAATCGTACACCGGCAGATATTCATTCAAAAATATACTTCCCAAAAAATGAGGGTCTAATATTTTATGCTCTGTTTTTAACTCCAAAATTGAACCTTTGGCTACACCCGGGTAGGTAAAAACAAGTTCTTTCTGGTCATCAAAAAAAATGCCGTTACCAAACTTTTTTACTTCATTATAGGTTTTTACAGGAATTTTCCGGTATTTGCCATTTTCAATCACGTAAGAATTAGCATCAAATGCCGTAAGTTTATTGAATATGGAAGTATAAGTTGATTGTTGCGGATCGAGCCCCTTTGTATTTTTCAGGTATAATATCCGTTCATTGGTAGTTTTCTTAATATCAAGTTCGTCTCCACTGATATCAATAGTCAGTTCAATTTTCTTCCAAAGTTTAATGATATTGTCATCAGGATACTCATCTTTCATTGATTCAAAAGAAGCAATCTCAAACTGTCCCTGCAACCTAAAGAAAAAGGTGAAAAGCAGGAATACAAAAAAAAAATTTTTATTCATAATAGGTTGCATGCAAAACTTTGTCGTTATAATATAAAATGCTTCTTAGCAAATTACCTTTTTCATTATAATAATAAGCATATCCGGATATTCCACCATTTTTATAGTTTATTTTTTCTTCTAACTGACCATTTGGATGGTATTTCATATAAGGCCCATGTATCGAACCATTCAGGTAATTGCATTTCAATTTCAATTGGTTATCAGGATAGTATTCAGCATATTCACCATGAAGTTCGCCAGATAAATAGGTTGAATATTCTTCAAGATTGCCATTGGAATAATAACCCCGGTATGTACCATTGAATTCGCCGTGAACAAATTCTACTTCCCGTGCTTTGTTGCCATTTGGAAAATATGAAACGATCTTGCCGGTGCCTTTTTCAATTGGAATCATTTCCAGTAATTCGCCTTTATTATTTAAATAAGAAAAACCAATTAATTCACCATAATGAT
>CAZWGG010000254.1:0-5992 GCA_964633305.1 uncultured Bacteroidales bacterium | reverse complement strand
AATAAAAAGCAGGGCCATTAATTGTACCATACTCGTAGTAAGCTTTATACAGGGTATCACCATTTTCTGAAAAGCTCATGTCGCATCCGTTGATCTCATCATTTTGATAAGTTGTTAAAGATGACATGTTTCCGTTTGGATGATATAAAACCAGTTCCCCCTGAATATTTCCATATTCATAGTTTGCTTTTTGTGTAACATTTCCTTTATCATCGAACCAAGTCCAGGCTCCATGCTGATTGTCAAAAAAATAATTGCCTTCAGCATTTTTTATGCCGTTATAATGATACCAAACAAAATTACCATGTGCATAGCCATTTAAGTACCTTTGTTCTACCCGCACCTTAGCATTGTTATAATAAAAGGTTTTCTCTTTAGTATCAAGCATGTTAAGAGTATCAACAGCATGGCCTAATGAATCATAAAAGACCATAAAATGCAACATATTATTTTCGTAATAATTTTTTTTATACAAATTACCCTCTATTGAATATTCATAACTATACCCTGTGTATTGATCATCTTTAAAATATTTTTTTTCATTTAACGACCCATCAGGGTAATAGTAAAACCATATACGTTGTGCTTTCCCTTCTTTATAAAATCCTTCTGTTTTAAGCGTACTATCAACATAGTAGTTTTCGTAATAACCATCCATTAGTCCCTCCTTATAAGGAATACTCGCATTAAGAGATCCGTTAGGGTAATACTCTTTGTCATGTCCGTCCATCTTTCCATTCTCATATTCCTCAATCGACATGATGCCCCCGTACATATCATAATACTTCCAAATACCTTCTTTTGTTCCTTCTATTTTATAAATGCCCGAAACAATCTGCGTGCCATTCGAATGATATCCTTTCAAATGGAATTTTCTATTTTGTTTTTGGTCTTCGATAATTATATTTCCCTTTTCATCAAAATATTTATAGGCAATAAGATTATCGTCATTATACATATATTCAAAATGTAGTTTACCATCTTCTGTATATGATTTGTAAACGCCTGTTAACTTTCCCTTATTATTGTAGTCTTCTTCAACTGAAAGAACCCCACTAGGATAGTATGTTTTCCATGTCCCTGTTTTGTAATCGTCGGTAAACTGGCCTTCCTGGTGTACTATACCATTTTTAAACAAGCTCAAATATTTACCATTCAAGGCATCGTTATCATAAGTATACAGGTAACTCAATTCTCCTGTCCTGAAAAAATGTTTCTCTTCTCCAATATGAGCACCTTTGTCAAAGGTCACTCTCATTTTAGCTTCTCCACTTGGAAAGTATTCGGTGGCAATGCTGTCATATTTGTTATCAGTATATTTAATACTGTACTTTTTAAATCCTTCGCCAAGTTCATAATTAATAATAGTTTTCCCTTCCAGTATACCTTCTTTGTAGTTTGATTTTTCTATAAGTGCACCATAAATTGAATATTTTTTCAATGTATTGTGATAGTATCCGTTTTTATAAGTTGTTTCTGTTTTCTTTTTCCCGTTTGGAAAATAATCGATATAGTAACCATCATAATCTCCATTCCTGTAGTTTGCTTTTATTTCAATGTTCCCGTTTTCCCTAAACCATGTCCATTGTTTATCACGATTATCATGGGTAAAATACCCCTCCGATAATTTACTCCCATTGCCATTATAAAAAGTGAAAGCGCCTTCATATTCGCCGGCTGTATTTTTTTGTCCTACTGCATTCAAGGATCCGCTTGAAAAATAGAAAAAACCATCGACGTCGTGCCCCCAGAATTTGCTGTTGTTCTGGCTGCATATTTTTAACCAGGTATCGGCAATCCAACTCAAAAAGTCACTTTTATTCTTATAATCTTTACTGATTATTTTCTGGTATTTCTCGGACGTGGTTGATGTCATAATACGGTAAACAAAATGATCGAAAAAACCTGCACTAAACAATGCTTTATAAAATTGTACATACTTTTCTGACCAGAAATCACCCTTCTTATCAAATTTCATAAGCTGTTCCATAATAGCATGGTTTTGTTTTACCAAGGGAATGGTAATCTTGTTCGCTATTTTATATTCTTTATTCAGAGCAGCAAAATTTTTAATAATAAGGTCAATTTCTTCAAAAGCCTTATCATCTTCCGAGATTGTGATATTCAGGGGTTCACTTTTATTTTTTTCAGAAACTGCATTGTTAAGAAGTACCAGTACATCCAGGGAATTTTTGGCTGTTGGGTTTAACAGTAAATACATATCCCAACACATTACTGCCTGGGTGATAAGGTTTTCTCTGTAACACAGCCATGCAAGACGTAAATGAGGATATGCATAATAAGGGTTCAATAGTATTGACTTTTGATATGCATCAATTGCCTTCTCGTACTTCTCAATTGACTCAAAGCCAACTCCCATATTATAATAAATAAGGTAACTCATTGGGTATCGTTGGAGTGCTAAAGAAAATGTTTCAAAGGCCCCTTTTGTATCATCGGTACGTAATTGAGCTACACCTTTGTTTATAAAAAACAGGTAAGGATCTTCCACTGGCATTGAAAGAAAATGATCACAAATGCGGATAACTTCTGCATACTTTTCTTCATTTAAAAGAATACTGGTCTTTATTGACATTGCCGGTAAGTATACCGAGTCGTTTTCATTAATCTGATCAAATAAAATAAGCGCTTCCCTGTCGTTCCCGTTATTATATTTTTCAACCGCCTCATCATACTTTTGCGTAGGATCGATAAAACTTAATCTTTCTTGTGAACGGATAATCAACGGAAATAAAAGCAAAATCAACAAATGTGAAAATTTCATATATAGTGTGATTTGGAGTTGTATTCCTTCATTTTACTAAAAAAAAACTTAAAAGTTGCAATATACTTAAAGTTAGTGTAATAATTATAGAATTATTAAAAATAGATTTCATATATAGCCTTATTTGCAACGAAAAATTCGAATTATACCGAAGAAAAATTAATTTGTGAAAAATATAATCAATTTTTCTTCGCACGTTGACGTAGAGTCCTTCGCCAAAGGCTTCAGCCACCGGTGAAGTCCTTCGCTATGTTGAATATTAATTTCTACTCAATTTTTTCTTGGCAATTCTCAACAAAGATTATATATATTTGTTTTTATTTTATACCGGTTTTAAATAGTTATTGCTTTGTATAGCTTTTAAGGATCAGTATATAACCTTGTTCTTTTAAAAATTGTAAATGTATGGGGTGCCTAATGATAAGTTGCAGGCTGAGAATATACCCAATGAACCTGATCCGGGTAATACCGGCGTAGGGAAAATTATCACCACTTTTATAAGTAATTACCCTATTCATTTCCCCCATGCCTTTACTGATATAATTTAACTAACAGGAATAGTGTTATCCTGTTTTAGTAATTTTTAATGTATATATTATAATTAAAATGTACGTCACATGAAAAATGAAATATGGTTAGTCCTGGAAAAACTTAAGAAACAATCACCTTTAATTCATAACATTACTAACTATGTAGTTATGAACACCTCAGCCAACGCCCTTTTAGCTGTTGGAGCCTCGCCCGTTATGGCACATGCAGAGGATGAAGTAGAAGATATGGTTAAAATTGCTAATGCCCTAGTAATAAACATTGGTACACTAAGTGAAAAATGGGTAAATGCTATGCATCTTGCATTAAAACAGGCTAATGCTTTAAGTAAACCAACTGTTCTCGATCCTGTTGGAGCAGGGGCTACGGGCTACCGGAACACCATACTTACCGAATTGTTACAGGCAGGAAAATTCAGTGCCATTAGGGGAAATGCCTCTGAGATATTATCAATAGCTTCTTCTGTGCACAGCACCAAAGGAGTTGATAGTACAGAAGTATCTGAAAATGCAATAGGATCGGCTAAATTGTTAAACAGGCAATTTGGAAGTACCGTTTGTATAAGCGGGGCCACAGATTATGTTGTTTCTTCAGGGCAGGTAGTAAAGATTATGAATGGACATCCACTAATGGCAAAAATAACAGGAATGGGTTGTATAGCAACTGCCTTAATAGGTGCTTTTATTGCAGTGGAAAAAAACATACTCCTGGCCGTTTCAGGGGCCATGGCATTAATAGGAGTAACAGGGGAATTAGCTCAGATTATCTCGAACGGACCGGGAAGCCTTCAGATGAATTTCTTTGACAAATTGTATTCCATTTCAAAAGAAGAATTTTTAAGAACAGTAAAAATAGAAACCGAAAATGTATGAGTTATACCTGGTTACAGACGAAAATAGCTGTCTTGCCTATAGTGTTATTGAAACAGTGAAACAAGCAGCAGAAGGTGGAGTTACAATGGTTCAGTTACGCGAAAAAGAATTAAATACACGCCAGTTTATTAACCGGGCAATTGAATTAAAGAAAATAGTGAAGCCCCTTAAAATACCCCTGATTATAAATGACAGAATAGATATTGCATTAGCTGTTGAAGCTGACGGTGTGCATATTGGACAAACAGATATGCCTTTTGAATATGTAAAAAAAATTGTTCCCAATAACATGATTATCGGTTTGTCGGTTGAAACCATTAAGCAGGTTAGAGAAGCCGAGAAATTAAATGTGGATTATCTTGGAGTCAGCCCAGTATTTTCTACACCAACCAAAACCGACTTTGATGCAAAGCCATGGGGGATAGAAGGACTTAAAAAAGTAAGGGAAATCTCAAAACATAAACTGGTTGCTATTGGAGGGATTAATGCAGGTAATGCAACCGATGTGATAAAAGCCGGGGCCGATGGAATAGCAATAGTGTCTAGTATTTGTTCTGCCGATGATCCTAAGGCTGCTTCAAAAAAATTAATAGCAATTGTTAAAAACTCAAAATACAAACCATGACAAAGTTGTCGACAATAGGAGAATTTGGATTAATTAACAGGTTTTCAAAATATTTCATAAAGGGTTTGCCAGTGGGTTTTACCGGTATAGGTGATGATTGTGCAATAATTCCAATAAACAAAAAACAGGCGTTACTTGTTACTACCGATATGCTTATTGAGGACCGACATTTTTTAAAAGAAAAAATTCCCCCGTTTGAATTAGGGAACAAATCATTGGCTGTGAATTTAAGTGATATTGCTGCTATGGGAGGCACACCGGAAAGCATATTTTTATCTGTTGGTATTCCTCCAGGTACCCAAATTGAATGGTTAGATGAATTTTTTAAGGGACTGGAAGAATTAACGGCAAAAACAAATACTTTTTTACTTGGAGGAGACACTACAAAATCGCCTGATAAACTTATCATTAACATAACAGTGCTGGGCAAAGCAGATGTGAACCGCATAAAAAAAAGAAATACGGCAAAGCCGGGAGATATTATTTGTACTACAGATTGTATTGGGGATTCTGCAGCAGGGTTAAAGGTATTACTAGAAAATATAGCCATTGACGAAGATACCCGTTACCTGGTTAAACGCCATCATTTGCCTTTGCCACATATTGATGAAGGAAAATGGCTGTCCATACAAAAAGGGACACATGCTATGATTGATGTCTCAGATGGTATTGAGTCGGATATCCATCGTATCATGGAATGTTCGAAAGTTGGAGCTGAGATTAACCTCGACAATATACCCATATCAGGTATTTTACAGAAGATAGCTGGAAAAAATAATTGGAATATCTTTGAAATAGCAGTTGGCGGGGGTGAAGATTATTGCTTAATGGTTACCCTCGATGCCGGTTTCGCAGATAAAATAATGAAAATGTTTGAAATACAATTTAATAAACCTTTATACCCTATTGGCTCAATAAACAATACTACTGAAAAACTTGTCTTCAAAAAGAATAATAAAAAAATTGATTTTTTGAAACATGGTTTTGACCATTTTAAAAACAACTAAACAATGAACAAAACTTACCCAAAAGTACTCACTATTGCCGGTTCAGACAGTGGAGGCGGAGCAGGGATACAAGCAGACTTAAAAACCATATCGGCCTTAGGTTGTTATGGAACGTCGGTAATTACGGCAATTACTGCCCAAAATACACGTAGTG
>CAZWGG010000253.1:0-7623 GCA_964633305.1 uncultured Bacteroidales bacterium | reverse complement strand
AATTATTGAACCAGCTGATGTATCAGTAGTCGGGTCTGGTGGTAAAAATTTATCTACTAACCTGCCAGTATATTTTTTAACTCTCCTTTTAACAAAACCCAAATTTAATCACCTCCTCTTTGCGGTGATTTGAAAACCATTTTGAAGAATCTAACAATGTATTTTATAATCATTGGCCAGAAAAATATTATTGTAAGTTCTAAGGCTGATTCAATTGCTTGTAGATAATTCCCATTATCTGCATATACTTTAAATGCTGCATAAACAAGATAAACACATAATACTCTCAACAAAAATCCAATAATTGTCCTGCTGTGTAAAATAAAATAAGCTGCAATAATAAATGCAGCTCTTTTGAATGTCATATCCTCAAATATATCAATAAAAAATTCTGTCATAACATCAATATACTCTATCATATAACTTTTTCTCCTTTTATAAGGCTTATTTCGTCAGGTTTAGTTGTAATTAGCCTATATATCCTTGTATTTGCGGGATATTTGTCAACGAATGGGACAATAAAGTCGCCTGTGAACAATAATCCGCTTCCTGCTTCACTACTTGTGATATATCTCATCTGTGTATCAGAAATTTTTAATAGTTTTTTAAGTTCTTCCCTATCTGAGGCAGATTGATTAAATAAGAGCATAAAGTCAGAGTTGGACAACATTGTTTTTGCCTGTTCAGAAGAAAGCAGCTCACTCACGTTCTGTGTTACAGCTGTCACAATACCGTACCACTTTCTTGCACGTTTGAAAAGTTTGTGAAGAAAATTAGCTGAATACTCATTTTTGAACAGCAAATGCGACTCGTCCACATAGAGCCAGGTTCTACGGCCAAATTCCCTATTTTTGACTATCCTATTCCAGACATTATCTAATATTATAAGCATTCCAACCGTCTTTAACTGTTCACCTAACCCACTTATATCATAGGATACAAGCCTGTTATTATAATTTATATTTGTTTTTTCAGAAAAAATTGAAAGGCTACCCTTCACATAAATCTCAAGGGATAAGGCTAGATTTTTTGCTTCTTCTTCTGATTGTTCTTCCAAAATCCTATGAAAATCGAGCATAGTAGGTATTCTTGAATTATTGTAGGTTTGTAAATATTTTGCATAAGTTTTGCGAAGGCATCTGTCTACAATAGTTTTCTCCTTTGCAGTCAATCCATTATTACCACCCATCAGACATTCAAATAATGATAATATAAATTCTGCCTTAACTTTTATAGGTGCATCGTCACCACCATATTTTTCATTTATATCAAGAGGGTTTATATAATGGTTTGAATTGGCTGATATCTTTATGACTTCTCCATCAAAGCTCCTTACAAGCTTATTGTATTCCATTTCTGGATCTATTACGATTATGTCATCATCAGTATTTAAGCGGACACTGATTATTTCTTTTTTTGTAATAAATGATTTGCCAGCTCCTGGAGTTCCCAAAATAAATCCATTGGCATTCTTTAATGATTTTCTATCAAACAATATAATGTTTTTGCTAATGGAATTTAGTCCATAGTATATACCGCCTGGATGAAATAATTCTTGCGCAGTAAAGGGCAACAACACAGATGTTGAATCTGTTGTAAGAGTCCTCTGGATTTTTAATTTGTTTATCCCTACTGGAAGGACACTCTTTAGGGCATCCTCCTGTTGATATTTTAATTTTCCCATGTAGCATAGATATTTTCTTGCTGTAGACATAATCATCTCGGTGTCACGGTTAAGATCCTCAAGAGAATCTGCTACATGTATCAACAACAGGTTTATAATAAACATCTTCTGGTTTTTATTCATCAATTCATCGAGTAATTCATCTGCCTGCTTTATGCTGTGTTCAAGCTCTACAGGTATAATATCAATAGAATAACCACTTTTTACAGCCCTTTTTTGATATTCGATTTTGTTGGCTTCCATGCTAGTTATTTGTCTCTTTACCAGCTTTATAGCCTTATCTGGTGCAATAGATTTTATATTTATTGTTAACATCATATTAAAGCTAAAATCTGTTAATTCAGCTACAAACCTGTCAATTAAAAATCCAGGGAAGGTTTTTAAAAATATTGCCCTGGCATATTTATCACCCATCATGAAATAATCCATTTTGAATTTAAAAGAATCAGGAGCAATAATATCTTTTGTAGTTATTCCTTGTAGATTTATATCTTTTATGTTGGTCTGTAGAAGTTCCTCATTTCCTGGATTTAAAAAATCATGAAGAATTTTAACCCTATCATCTCCTGACAGGGCATAACTCATGCTGCCAATACTTTTAAAATTATTTATTATATTATCATCATATCTTGTAAATGCTGCTCTGGCTTCTTTTAAATTCGCAGCTCTAATTGTATATGTCAAATACTTTTCATGGGTTATATCGTTCCTGCCTTTTTCAAGCTGTTCCTTAATTACGCTATTGTATTCATACCGGTATTTATCCAGAAAGTCATTTTTGTACTTTAATAGTATTTCATGCTCATGATTTATATTTTTGTTGTTTATAGTAATCTGGATATCTAAAGACGGGTCAAAGTAATTTAACAGCTGCCCATATCTGGTGAAAATATCTAATTTATCTTCATCTTTGGAAATTTGATAATTAATATCATTGAAAAAGACTGATTTTGAATACAGTCCTTTTTCTATTTCAATTATTCCATCATCACTTATCATCCTATATGGAAGAGTATTCTGGGTACTTTTCTTTATCATATTTCATTCCTCCTAACGTGAAGTTGTTTTTTCACTATTCCTAATCAATATTTCATGCATATTTTCTGTTTTGTATACTCTAATCTGGGAATCTAAAAAATTATATTTGATTACAACTTTTAAAAAATCCTCAAAGTACATTGAATTATATTTAAAAAATCCAGCAATAAATACTGGAATTGCTATAAATATTACAACCCAGCTCAATATATCTGAATCTATATACTCTTTGCCAAAAATGTATAATGGTACATTTATTGATATAGCTAAGGCAGAACAAATTGTCTGCCTTAAATCAAGGTTTAAAAATAATTTTTCCCTAAAATCGTTGATTTCCTTCGGTATACGAACTTCTATCAATGCTACCCACTCCTTTCTAAGCCACTCCGGTCAATTGCCTTGACCAGCTTCCAGATTTAACAAATATGCTAAGCAGTATTATTGATACTAACAGCATCTGCCTTAAAGAATCCCATCCTCCAGCGTTATCAACCGCCAATCCTGTAACCATTGAGCTATATAACATACAGCCAATTAAAAGGACTACACCTTGTAAGCATATCGCAAAATATACTTTTAAAAACCTTTTTGCAATATCCTGTGTCCCATCACCAGCTAATGTAGAGAGGGGCAATGGTGCAACAGCTGTCATCAAATACATTTCCACCATACGTCCATAGACAACTATATATATTGCAAGTTTTACACCTTCCATTACTAATACCCATGGCTGGACACTGATATAAAATCCTACCCTGTCCCAGAATCCCATCCCATCTATACTGGATAGGACTGAATCAATATTTGCCCCTTTCATTTCTACAGGGTCATATGCAGCATGGGCTTTGTTTATTATATTTGTTACTACGGAAAACATAGTAGTTAAAAGCATAAAGCTATTTTCAATTATCAACTTTGCTACAACAAGCTTTAACAGGCACTTAATTACATTTTCCCAGCGCAACCACTCAAACATAACACTTTTGTTTAAAAAGTCGATTATGAAGAATAATGCAACAAAACTATAACCAATTGGCAGCATAGCATCGAATATTGATTGTATAAGAGTCCATGCACCGCTATTGAAATTCTCTGGTTTTTGCAAAATCATTGTTGTTATATCATTTAAATCAGAAGAAAAGTCCCCAAAAGCACTGGAGACCATTTCTTTTAATTTTTCTACATCAAACATAGATTCACACTCCCCTTATAATCCAAACAAATCAAGTGCTTTTGTTATGCTAAACACCATCAGTCCAGACACCAATGTTTTTATTCCTCTCACCTTGGCATCCGAATCATCATTCTTTATTGAAAGTGCTAACTGGATGCCTCCGAAAAATGCTACAACAAGGCCAATTTTGCCTGACCATAAAGCCAGCCAATCTACAATTTTATCCAGTGAACTCGTATCAGCTGGTATTTCTGTTGGTGGTGCAGCATAAACATATGCAGTCGATATGATTATCAATATTCCTGCAATGATTAATATTTTTACTATTGATTTTTTAAAATTTGAATTTTTAATTTCTTTATTCATAAAATTTTAACTCCTTTATTTTTATAAAAATTTAAATTAAACGTCCGCACTTAAAAGTATATGCGGACGTTTTAATAATTTTATTATGATTTTTTCTAATCCTTAAATTGCTTCTTCTTCCCATTCCTGTTCGTATACAAGATTATCTATATCATTAAATACAAGCTCCTTTGCTTCAAATCTATAATCTTCCTCATCATAAGTTTTCAATTTCCTGAAATCATAAATATTATTATTGTTTTCCCCCAGTTTTTTATATTCTGGATGTTTTTCAATCTTGAATTTATCTGAAAAGAAAGGCCTCATACCACGAATCAATAAGATACATTTATCATCGTCCATTTTGCCAATTTCATCAGATGTCATTAACTCACGTCCTCTGGTACTATCATTAACAGAACTTCCCGAGCTCCTGCCCCTTGTCCTTCCGTGAGATAGCACATTTATAGTTTGCTTACCCATTGATTTTGATATATAATCGAGTGTAGATTGCTCTTTACCTCCTAAAAAAATTAGCGAATCACAATTTCCTGTAATGTTTTCCCAGCTTTTCTCATACATACTCTTTATCTGGGCAAGACTTTGAAGTACTACTGATATAGAAATACCCCTGCTCCTTACTGTACTGATTATCTTTGTAAAATCGGGTATTTGGCCAAGATTAGCGAATTCATCCAACAATAAATTAACCTGAATCGGCAATACTCCACCATATTCAAAGTCAGCCTTATAATAAAGAGTATCAAACAACTGGCTATATACCATTGCTACCAGAAAATTGTAGGTATCATCTGAATCTGGCGTAACTATGTATAGTATTGTTTTTTCTTCACCAAGGCTTCCAAGTTCTAAATTGTCAACCATAGTTAACCTTCTTATTGATTCAGTATTAAAAACAGATAATCTTACCCCAAGTGAAATCAATATGCCTTTAGCAGTTTTACCTGAGGCATGTTTAAATATCTGATATTGTTTTAATGCTATATGCTCAGGGTTTCTGGCTGCAAGTGTTTGAAATAGAATATCTAAATCACTAATATATTCTTCGTCCTCTTCCTTCACTTTAGCTGCATTAATGAGTTCCATAACCATACTGAAATTTTTTTCATCATCTGGTGCTTCGTAGTAAAGGTAATATACTAATGCCTGCAATAGTGCAATTTCCGCTTTTGTCCAAAATCCATCATCATTTTTTTGACCTAATGGAGAAGTATTTTTTATAAGGTTATTTATCATTTTTAATACATCTTTGTCTTCACGCAAGTATACAAAAGGGTTGTAACAATTGCTGTGTTCCATTTCTATTAAATTCAGCACTTTTACTTTGTATCCAGCCTTATCAAACATATCACCAGTGCTTTTTAGCAGTTCCCCTTTGGGGTCTGTAGCTCCAAAGCTTGTGTTCATCTGCATTAAATTGGGTTTTACAAAATTTCGTGATTTACCAGAACCACTACCACCTATAATCATCACATTATGGTTCTTTCTAATTGCGTATTTACCTAAACTTAGCCTTTCTGTATTTGTAAGGATTATATTATTCTTAAAATTCTTATCTGCTAATTTCCTGGAATCCTTTTTATTAGCCCAACTTGCTGAACCACAATCCTTTCCATGCATATAGGTTTTTTCGGTGAATATCAAATATATCCAGGTAATAGTAAGTGATAGAATCATTATCAATGTAAATTTTATATTGGCAATATTAACATGTATATCAAGAGGTTCTTTTGCTGTTTTATCAATTAGTTTTGTAAATATATCAACTATATTGATTTCACCTGAATTATAAATCTGTGCTGCATGGAGTGATAGGAATATAACCAGCATATAACTGCCATAGAAAAAAGGATTCTTAAGTATATTTTTATCTTTCAAATTTTATCTCTCCTTTGCTTTATTCATTGATGGGATTTTAACCCTATTTATCTTGATGTTGGTTTGTGCTATTTTATCCAGCTTCACCCTGATACTTTCTTTTACCTGGGTATTTTCTCTGGAATTAACCACATTTTTATTATTATGGTCTGCAACCTTTATTGATTCATTAGCAATATCAATTTCCTTCTTACTAACTGGCTGCTGTTCCTTTTGTAATTTTTTCTCAATCAAATTATCACCAATTGATTGATCTTTAACTATATTTTGCTTATTTTCTTTAATCAAGGCCAGACTTTTTCTAACACTCATTTTTAAATCTTTTGTTATTATTTTTTCATTTTCTCCAAGTACTGTGGTATATCGTAAATTATTTATTGAATTTTCCCTTGTATGTTTTATCTCTTTGAGTTTCCTTGAAACTGTTTCATTTAATTCTTTTGTTACAATAGGTTTTTCTTTCTTAACTGGTTCTGGCTTTACTATAGTTGGTACGGTAACCTTATCTTTATTTTTACTGGGTACTGACTCAAATACTTTTTTATTATCACTAATTGCAAGTTTTTTATCTTCACGGTCTATTTTCGCCTTATCCTGCTGTTTATCTAATTCTGCCCTTTGATTTTGGCGGTTTAATTTGTTTGCTAAAGATATTTCAAATACTTTTTTTGCCCTTTCCATATCATCAGCTTTATAGACAATATGCCTGGTATCACCATCTTTTATAACTGCAAAAGCAAGACCAAAAGCTTTAGCCTTTTTTGCAAATACTTTCAAATCTTCAAGCTTTATATCTGACATCTTTAATTCTTTTTCACTTTTGAGTAATTTATTTAAATTATTTTTACCAGTTAACTTACTTGCAGCACCTGCGGTATTCATTAGAATTTCTTTAGATGATTTTACAGTTTCAACAGCTGCATCAGCTGCTATTCTTGCAACAACATTAGTTAAATCATCAGAGGTTTGCATAAATTCCACTTCCTTTCATACTTTTATCGTTCCATCTGTCTATTCTTTTGTTTATTTCTATTTTTTGTTTCCCTACCATAGGGATATTCTCGATTTTGTACCTTCTTTACCGTATTCTTTAGCTCATTTAATTGTGTTTTTCTTGATTTACATTTGTTATACTGGATTTTCAATTTTTGTATTTTTTCCTGCTCCTTTTTAAAACTCATCAGGACTCTATTTTTATCATCATTGTAATTAATCCCCATTTTATTTAATTTATCATTAGCAAGTTTATATGCTTGCCTTTGAGAATCATGGGATTTGTCAAAAAGCTTTTTCTTCTTGTAGGGTTCATTCTTTTGCATTATATTTATGAGATTCACAGCTTCAGTTAAAAAATTCATCTTCTTATCGGATTCCTTCATTTTTTCTCTTGTATCAACTAATTTTTTATCATTAACATCAGCTACCTGATCCAGCTTCTTATCATCTGTTATTTTATATTCACCTACAAGGGATAATTGTTCTG
>CAZWGG010000252.1:0-7630 GCA_964633305.1 uncultured Bacteroidales bacterium | reverse complement strand
AAGCCTCATGTAAACATTGGTACTATAGGTCATGTAGATCATGGAAAGTCTACATTAACTGCTGCAATTACAATGGTATTGGCAAAAAAAGGGCTATCTGAAATCAGGGATTTCGATTCAATTGACAATGCACCTGAAGAAAAAGAAAGAGGTATTACAATTAATACAGCCCATGTTGAATACCAAACTGCAAACAGGCATTACGCGCATGTTGACTGTCCCGGTCATGCTGACTATGTTAAAAACATGGTAACTGGTGCTGCCCAAATGGATGGTGCAATATTAGTTGTTGCGGCAACTGATGGCCCCATGCCCCAAACCAGAGAACATATTCTATTAGCTCGCCAGGTAAATGTTCCGAAAATAGTTGTTTTCTTGAACAAAGTTGACATGGTTGATGATCCTGAATTGATAGAACTTGTAGATATGGAAGTTCGTGAGTTATTAAGCTTTTATGAATTTGACGGAGACAATGCTCCTATAATTCAGGGCTCAGCGCTTGGTGCATTAAATGGAGATGAAAATTGGGAAACGAAAGTAATGGAACTAATGGATGCGGTAGATGAATATATTCCAATTCCTCCGCGTGATGTTGACAAACCATTCCTAATGCCTGTTGAAGATGTTTTCTCAATTACAGGACGTGGAACTGTTGCTACCGGTAGAATTGAATTAGGTGTTGTAAATACCGGCGATGAATTAGAAATGATAGGACTTGGTGCTGAAAAAAGAAAAACAGTCTGTACAGGAGTTGAAATGTTTAGAAAAATATTGGACAGGGGTGAAGCAGGAGATAATGTTGGTTTACTTCTTCGAGGTGTTGATAAAAGGGAAATAAAAAGAGGTATGGTCTTGGCAAAACCCGGATCAATAACTCCACATACAAAATTCAAAGCCGAGGTTTATGTTCTTAAAAAAGAAGAAGGTGGACGTCATACTCCATTCCACAATAATTATCGCCCGCAATTTTATTTAAGAACACTGGATGTAACCGGTGAGATTCAACTACCTGAAGGTACAGAAATGGTTATGCCTGGTGATAATGTGACTATCACTGTCAATTTAATTTACCCGGTAGCTATCAACCAAGGATTAAGATTTGCAATTCGTGAAGGCGGAAGAACAGTTGGTGCTGGACAGGTTACTGAAATTGTAGATTAAATATTATTATATTAATTCCTGATAAATTCGTTCAACGTAACCATATTGAATGTTCGAATTTATCTTTGTTAAAAAAACGGGTGTAGCTCAGTTGGTAGAGCACTGGTCTCCAAAACCAGGTGTCGGGCGTTCGAGTCGCTCCTCCCGTGCAGACTTTAATAAATTATGAAACTGATCAATTATTTTAAAGAATCTTATAATGAACTAATTCACAAGGTAACATGGCCTTCATGGGAAGAGCTTCAAGGAAGTGCAATAATCGTTATGGTCGCATCTGTTATTATTGCTCTTCTTATTGCCTTGATGGATTTGAGTTTTAAGAACTTAATGGAGGGAATCTACAGTTTATTTTATCAATCTTAGAAGAGTCAGGTAATGGAAGAACTTACAAAAAAATGGTATGTTCTCAGAGCTATTGGAGGAAAAGAAAAAAAAGCTAAAGAATATATTGAAAATGAGATAGTTCGTTTGAACCTCCAAGACTATGTTTCCCAAGTATTAATTCCGACCGAAAAGGTTTTTCAAATTCGAAATGGGAAAAAAATTAGCAAAGAGCGAAATTTCTTCCCAGGATATGTACTCCTAGAAGCAGTGTTAGTTGGAGAAATACCTCATATTCTAAAAAATATTCCACATGTAATAGGCTTTTTGGGGGTGAAAGGAGATGAATTACCAACTCCATTAAGAACATCTGAAGTGAACAGAATCTTAGGTAAGGTAGACGAACTTGCAGAAGGAGACGAAGAATTAAATGTCCCGTTTTATGTTGGAGAAACAGTAAAAGTTATTGACGGCCCGTTTAATAGTTTTACTGGTGTAATTGAAGAAGTAAACGAAGAAAAAAAGAAATTGAAAGTAATGGTGAAAATTTTTGGACGTAAAACGCCTTTGGAGTTGAGTTTTATGCAGGTAGAAAAAGAATAAAATATATATAAAAAAACACGTTTGGATGATTACAATAATTATAATGCTTCCTGAGTAATCATCAAAAAATGTGCGGTTTAATCAATAAAAATGGAAATCAATTATTATGGCTAAAGAAGTAGCTGGATTAATTAAATTACAAATCAGGGGTGGTGCTGCTAATCCATCTCCTCCTGTTGGTCCTGCTTTAGGTGCAAAGGGTGTGAATATTATGGAATTTTGTAAACAATTTAATGCACGCACCCAAGATAAAGCTGGTAAATTACTACCGGTGATCATTACGGTTTATAAAGATAAATCGTTTGATTTTGTAGTAAAATCACCACCTATTGCAGTACAACTTCTTGAAGCAACAAAACTTAAATCAGGCTCGGCTGAGCCAAACCGGGTTAAAGTTGCTTCAATAACTTGGGATCAGATTAAAACGATAGCTGAAGAAAAAATGCCTGATTTAAATGCATTTACTGTTGAATCGGCTATGAAAATGGTAGCAGGCACTGCGAGAAGTATGGGAATTACAATTAAAGGTAGATTCTCATCTGTAAATTAACAAAATTAATATTCCTAAGTTAATTATGACAAAACTTACGAAAAATAGAAAGAATGCTTTAGAAAAGATTGAACCAAGCAGGCAATATATATTATCTGAAGCAACGGAATTGGTTAAAAATGTAACATCAACCAAATTCGATGCCTCGGTTGATATAGATGTTCGACTTGGGGTTGATCCTAGAAAAGCAAATCAGATGGTCAGAGGTGTGGTTACTTTACCTCATGGTACAGGCAAAGAAATAAAAGTACTTGCGCTATGTACTCCGGATAAAGAGAATGAAGCTAAAGAAGCTGGTGCCGATTTTGTTGGGCTTGATGATTATATTGAAAAGATTCAAGGAGGATGGACAGATGTGGATGTTATTATCACCATGCCTTCAGTAATGCCGAAGATTGGTAAGTTAGGAAAAATCTTAGGGCCTCGTGGCCTTATGCCTAACCCAAAAAGTGGTACTGTTACAGCGGAAATTGGCAATGCTGTAAAAGAAGTGAAAGCAGGAAAAATTGATTTCAAAGTTGACAAATTTGGAATCGTGCACACATCCATTGGAAAAAGCTCATTTACAGCAGAAAAACTAACTGATAATGCAAGAGAATTTATTCATACGCTTATTAAGTTAAAACCATCAGCAACAAAGGGTACATACTTAAAAAGTATATATTTATCAAGTACCATGAGCCCTGGAATTAGAATCGATGCAAAAAGTATCGATGAATAGTTTGATTATACATAAAACAACTTATTGTTATTATGAAAAGGGAAGATAAAAACAGAATAATTGACAATCTGACCGAAACAATTGATAATTCAAAACATTTTTACTTAGCAGATATTTCTAACTTAAATGCGGAAGAAACATCACAACTCAGAAGAAAATGCTTTGAAAAAGAAATCAAGTTGATTGTCGTAAAAAATACTCTTTTACGAGAAGCATTAAATAAATGTAGTGAAAACTTTGAGGAATTATATAGCATTCTGAAAAACTCAACATCAATTATGTTTTCAGAAACAGGAAACATTCCTGCTAAACTCATCAAAGAATTTAGAAAAACCCATGATAAGCCTTTACTTAAGGCTGCTTTTGTAGAAGAATCAATTTATTTAGGAGATGATCAGCTTGAAGCATTAGCAAATATTAAGTCTAAGGAAGAATTAATTGCAGATTTGATTGGTTTATTACAATCACCTGTTAAAAATGTTCTTTCTGCTTTACAGTCAGGGAATCAAAAACTGGCTGGTATAATAAAAACTTTATCAGAAAAAGAATAAAATTATTAATAACTCGATTAAATTAGTAAAAAGATGGCAGATTTAAAAGCATTTGCAGAACAATTAGTAAACTTAAGTGTTAAAGAAGTAAATGATTTGGCTCAAATATTAAAAGATGAGTATGGCATTGAACCAGCAGTTGCTGCAGTGGCAGTAGCAGGACCAGCTGCAGGCGCAGAAGGAGGTGCTGCGGTTGAAGAAAAAAGTTCATTTGATGTCATACTAAAATCTCCCGGAGGACAGAAACTTCAAATTGTAAAACTTGTAAAAGAATTGACAGGTTTAGGACTTAAAGAAGCAAAAGCTGTAGTTGATTCTTCTCCGGCACCTATTAAAGAAGGTATTACTAAAGACGAAGCTGAAACATTAAAATCTCAATTGGAAGAAGCCGGCGCAGAAGTTGAACTTAAATGACCCTTATTTATAAGACTCATAGATTTAATCTCATCCTGATATGTTTCGGGATGAGATTAAATATTTTCTAGCTTTTTTTAATTAATCATAGTTTGACTTAATTTTTAGGAAATGTCAATTATTAATAATAATTTCGAAAGAATAAGCTTCACGTCTTCAAAAACCAAATTAAATTATCCCGATTTTCTGGATGTACAGCTCAAATCATTCAAGGAATTTTTCCAATTACATACAACTCCTGAAGAAAGAAAAAAAGAAGGACTCTTTCAAGTATTCAATGAAAACTTTCCTATTACAGATACTAGGAATAATTTCATCTTGGAATTCTTGGATTATCAAATTGATCCTCCTCGTTATTCAATTGAAGAATGTATTGAGCGAGGATTAACGTATAGTGTCCCTCTTAAAGCAAAATTAAAACTTTACTGTACCGATCCGGAACATGAAGACTTTGATACGGTTATTCAAGAAGTCTATCTTGGCACAATTCCCTATATGACAGAAAGAGGATTGTTTGTAATTAATGGAGCTGAACGCGTTGTAGTATCTCAACTTCACAGATCTCCAGGTGTTTTCTTTGGGCAAAGCTTGCATGCAAATGGCACAAAACTTTACTCAGCCAGAATAATTCCTTTTAAAGGTTCTTGGATTGAATTTGCTACCGACATCAACAATGTGATGTACGCATATATTGACCGTAAAAAGAAACTGCCAGTTACTACATTATTGCGTGCAATAGGATATGAAGGAGATAAAGATATACTTGAGATTTTTGATCTCGCTGATGAAATAAAAGTATCAAAAACAGCTTTAAAAAAGCTTGTTGGTCGAAAACTTGCTGCCCGTGTACTCAAATCATGGGTTGAAGATTTTGTTGATGAAGATACAGGTGAAGTTGTTTCTATTGAACGAAATGAAGTTATTATAGATAGAGAAACAGTTCTAGAGAATGAACATGTTGATGAGATAATTGATTCTGGAGCAAAATCTATATTATTACACAAAGATTCACAAAATCTTTCTGACTATGAGATCATTTATAATACGCTTCAAAAGGATCCTTGTAATTCAGAGAAAGAAGCTGTACTGCATATATACAGGCAACTTCGTAATTCTGAACCACCCGATGAAGCAACTGCAAGAGATGTCATTGATAAACTATTTTTCTCTGACAAGCGATATGATCTTGGTGAAGTTGGCAGATATAGACTCAATAAAAAACTTGGTCTTGAAACTTCAATGGATATTAAAGTCTTGACCAAAGAAGATATAATCAGAATAATAAAATATCTGATAGAACTCATTAACTCAAAAACTGATGTTGATGATATCGATCATTTAAGTAACCGAAGAGTAAGGACAGTAGGAGAACAATTAGCAAATCAGTTTAGTGTTGGTCTCGCCAGAATGGCAAGGACTATTCGTGAAAGAATGAATGTTCGTGATAATGAAGTTTTTACTCCCATTGACCTGATAAATTCAAAAACTTTATCTTCGGTAATAAACTCGTTCTTTGGAACAAACCAATTGTCTCAGTTTATGGACCAGACAAACCCCTTGGCAGAAATGACACACAAAAGAAGAATGTCTGCTTTAGGTCCTGGAGGTTTGTCCAGAGAAAGAGCAGGTTTTGAAGTACGCGATGTTCATTATACACACTATGGTCGATTGTGTCCGATTGAAACCCCTGAAGGACCAAATATTGGACTTATTTCATCGCTCTGTGTTTATGCAAAAATAAACTCTTTAGGTTTTATCGAAACACCTTATAGAAAAGTTAGTGATGGCAAGGTTGAACTCACTAATGAAGGAATTATATTTCTAAGTGCTGAGGAAGAAGAATCAAAAGTTATTGCACAGGCCAATGCTCCGATTAAAGAAGATGGATATTTTTTAAATCCCCGGGTTAAAGCGAGATTTAATGGTGATTTTCCTCTTTCTGAGGCACAAAGTATTGAATTAATGGACGTAGCGCCAAACCAAATTGCTTCAATTGCTGCATCTTTAATACCTTTTCTCGAACACGATGATGCAAACAGGGCTTTAATGGGATCAAATATGATGCGCCAGGCAGTGCCTCTTATTCAACCAGAAGCTCCAATTGTCGGAACAGGAATTGAAAAAAATGTAGTTAAAGATTCACGGCTTCAAATTATTGCTGAAGGTGATGGTGTTGTGGAATATGTTGATTCTAATGAGATATTGATCCGTTATGCAATGAGTGAAGAAGAAAAATTTGTTAGCTTCGAAGGAGATACAAGACGTTATAAACTACCTAAATTCAAAAAAACAAATCAAAATACTTGTGTTAATCTTCGACCTACTGTTAAAAAAGGAGATAAAGTAACAAAAGGAGAAATTTTAACCGAAGGTTATGCTACAAGAAATGGTGAACTGGCACTTGGAAGAAATCTTAAAGTTGCATTTATGCCATGGAAAGGTTACAACTTCGAAGATGCAATTGTTATATCTGAAAGAGTGGTGCAGGAGGATTTATTTACTTCGGTTCACATTGATGAATACATGTTAGAAGTTCGGGATACTAAACGTGGACTTGAAGAACTTACCTCAGATATTCCAAATGTTAGCGAAGAAGCCACTAAAAACCTTGATGAACATGGACTAATAAGGATTGGTGCCGAGGTTAACCCTGGAGATATACTCATTGGAAAAATAACCCCAAAAGGAGAGTCTGATCCTTCACCAGAAGAAAAATTGTTGCGTGCTATTTTTGGTGATAAAGCAGGCGACGTTAAAGATGCATCCTTAAAAGCGCCTCCTTCTTTACATGGAATTGTTATCGATAAAAAATTATTTTCCCGTTCTATTAAGGATAGGAAAATAAAAACCTCAACAAAGCCAATTCTCGATAAAATTGAAGAAGAATTCACACGAAATACCAATGAACTTAAGGCAAAACTTATAGACAAGCTGTTTATACTTGTTAATGGGAAAACATCACAAGGTGTAAAGGATTATTATAACGCTGAAGTTATCGCTAAAGGCACCAAGTTTACCCAGAAAATTCTTCAGGAAATCGATTATCAGAACATTAATCCAAACAAATGGACCACTGATAAGGAAAAGAATGACCTGATAAATACACTGGTTCAGAATTACATAATAAAATATAAAGAATACGATGCAATCTATAAAAGAAAGAAGTATAACATTACAATAGGTGATGAATTGCCAGCCGGAATTGTGCAGCTTGCTAAAGTATATGTTGCTCAAAAACGAAAAGTTAAAGTGGGTGATAAAATGGCAGGACGGCATGGTAATAAAGGTATAATATCTAAAATTGTAAGA
>CAZWGG010000251.1:0-7653 GCA_964633305.1 uncultured Bacteroidales bacterium | reverse complement strand
CACGAAAAAAAATCCAAATGCCCAATCGCTGTAATCAATAAATCAGTTGAATAAATACTGTCTCTTAATCTTATTAAGTCGCCCGGGCTTGTTTTTGGTATTGCTTTTAAATCTTCAAGTATCATATGGGAATAATAATAAAGTTACATTTGGGAAGTTACAAAATTAATTTTACTTGAGAAATTTAAGTTTGGGGTTTTAAAAAATGTTATTTTAATTGCAGCAGATTGGCAGGAAGGAAAAATGACCAACTATAATAAAAAAAGAATTTCTTTTCAATTTGCAACTGGACAAATTATCGTAAATTAACACAACAAATTTTTTTATTATGAACATTTATACAATTATTATTTCTTTGGGGCTGTTAATATTTTTTTCACATGCCTTTAACGAACTTTTTAATAAGACAAAGATACCGAATGTACTGTTATTACTTCTTATAGGAATTATTATCGGGCCTGTTGGGGGAATTGTAACCAAAGATTTTTTTGGACAACTGGGTACGGTTTTTACTACCATTACCCTAATTATTATTTTGTTTGAAAGTGGTTCGGATTTAAAGTTTTCTGAAATTAAGAAATCTATAGGTACTGCTTCGCTAATTACAATTATTAATTTTGCAATAACAGTGACCATTACGGCATTTTTGGCAAATTTGCTTACAAATCTCGATTGGATTAGTTCGGTTTTCGTAGGTGCAATAATTGGAGGGACATCCTCGGCAGTTGTAATTCCCATGGTTAAGCAGTTAAGAATGAGTGAAAAAAGTTCGGCCATTCTTTTTCTTGAATCAGCTTTAAGCGATGTACTTTGTTTGATTGTAGGGCTTGCTGTACTAGAAGGAATAAAAATGGGCGCTTTGAATATTGGCATGGTTTTTTCAAAAATGTGGAAAGCATTTTTGTTCGCCGCTTTGTTAGGAATTGCAGGAGGTTTTGTATGGTCTGTTTTACTTAAGCTTATCAGGAGTATTAAGAACTCTATGTTTACAACCCTTGCCTTTGTTTTTATCCTATATGGAATTGTGGAATCACTCGGTTACAATGGCGGGATAGCTGCACTTTCATTTGGTGTTATTTTAGGGAACAGCGACGTGTTTAACACCAATAAAATTTTCAATCGGATTTTTACTTTTAATACATCAGGGTTTAATGAAAACGAAAAGAATTTTTTTTCTGAAATTGTATTTGTGGTACAAACCTACTTTTTTGTTTATGTTGGAATAAGCCTGCAATTTGGGTCTGTTTATATTTATGGTATTGGACTATTAATAGTGGTGCTTATTATCCTATCACGGCCTTTGGGTATACGATTGTTTACAAAAAAGAATACATCAACAGGCGAAGTGGCAATAATGTCTGTTATGACCCCCAAAGGCCTTGTACCGGCTGTGTTAGCTTCAATTCCACTGCAGCAGGGCTTACCTTTTGGAGATACGATAATGGACCTCGGTTACTCTATTGTGCTTTTTAGCATCGTGATATGTTCGGTTTTGGTAATTGTTGTGAGTAAAGATCCACTTATTTTTAGAAAAATGATAAAAAAGAAAGAAACAACACAATCTGTTCTGCAAGAAAAGGGAGAAGGTGAGTAAAATAAAACTCCTTTTTAGCTTTTCTCTATCCTTCAGAAATTTCTTTTAAGTCTCCGAATTAACTTTTTTGCTTTTTTTGAGTAGAATATTTTTTCTCCTGAAATGGTTCTGAATTGCTTATATGCTTCGTATTTTTCATTTGTTTTCAAATAGCAAAGTCCAAGGTACCATTCTGCCTGGTTCAAAAATTCATTCTTTGTTTTACTTGCTATTATAAATTGGAATGAAGAAATAGCTTTCTCAAACTCTTTTAATTCCATATAAGATAAACCCATATAAAAATGTTTTTCCATTACCAAAGGATCAGAATCGGTAACCGACTCTAATGCAGTAAGTGCAGAATAATATTTGCCCTGGTTATATTTTTCTTTTGCAGATTCTAGTTCATTACTGGAAAAAGCAGTAACAAATTGAATTTTTTGGAAAGGCGAGTAATAGGTCTCATACAACTTATCAACTGTAAATCTTCCATGAAAAGGATTGGTTAGGATCATACCTACTATCAGAATTATGGAAGCTGTAATGGAGCCTATAGCAATAAGTCTTTTCTTCTTTTTGAGCATTTTTTGTTTTATATCGTTGACTGCCGGGTAAAGCTCTTTATCCTCATTAAAGGAAATTCCCGTTTCTTTGAGCAATGTATCCAAATTATTCAAATAGGCATCTTCTGCCATAATATTTCCAGCCAATTCACTCAGTTCTATAACTTTTCGCCTTATGTCGAGAAATCCCATTATAATTTCCGTTCCTCCTTTATGAGGAGGAGATAATTTGTCAATAAAGCCGATATTTTCTAATTCTTTTTTAGGATTAGAACTATAAAAATAATTCTTCAAGGAAAATCGTTTCCTGAACGTATTATTTTCCCCAGGTGAAACGCGTTCAATCAGATCAAATATCTTTTTTTCTATGAGAGAAATCTTAGCTTCCAGTAACCTTTTATGGTATTCTGCTTTAAAATCTTTATCTTCTTCCAGTTTCTTATAGAAAATTATAGACTTTTTTTGATTCAACTTGTTTTTCAAGTACCTGGAAATCAAAATAATGTCTCTTCTGCTTAACATGAATTTTGTAAATTATGAAAGTTGTAGAAATATTTAAATTTATCATTGTGTTCTATTTATTTAAATCTAAGATAATTTATATTTTATAAATCAACAATTTTTTAACAAACATTTTTAAATAATTTTATTTTCTATTAGTAATCAATTTATGCATGAAATGATTTAAAGAGGATACATAGAGTCCCTATTAAGCTTACGAAGAAGCTTATTTGCTTTTGCCGAGTATAGTTGGTTTTCTTTTGCGACTCTATTAAGTTGTTCAATTGTCTTTTCTCTTGATTCTGTTTTAAGATAACATAGGGCCAGGTACCAATCAGCCTGGAGCAAATATTCATTCGATGGTTTGTCTGCTATGAATTTAAAACAAAAAATAGCTTCGTCAAATTCTTTTAATGCCATATATGTCAATCCTTTATAAAACGATATATCAGCCAGATAAATCGTAGAATCAGGGATTGATAACAACATTGTAATGGCAGAATAGTAATTGCCTCTAAAATAATTATCTTTGGCCTGATTTATTTCTTTACTATCGGCACTAGCAAATTGAATTTCTTGAAAAGGGGAATAATATGATTTGTATAAGTCATCAGATGAAATGTTACCAAAGAATGTAAGTTTAATGCTAAAACCAATTAAAATAATAGCTAAAGTTGAGATCGCTGCTACAAGAATATTTTTTTTCTTTTTTCCTGTTGATCTTAATTTCCCAAAATCGGGCACCTTAGTTTCATGGTTATTATGAGGTTGAATTCTTAAATTTTTGAGTATATGATCTAAATTAAGTATATATTCTTCTTCATCAATTATATTACCTGCCATCTGACTCAATTCCAACACATTTTTTTTTATATCGAGAAATTTACCTAAAATTTCAATGTTTTCCAGGTAAGGTGTAACCATATGATATAAAAAAGTAATAGCATGTAATTCTCTATCGGAATTGTTATTACAGAAGAATTCTTTTAAAGAAAAGTCTTTCTCATATAATCTTTTTTTCCCTGGGGCAACGATCTTAACCAGTTCTGAAATTTTATTATCAATTTCATCAATTTTAGCTTCTACTAACTTTTTTTGATATTCAGCTTTAAATTCTTCTTTTTGTTCAAATTTTGTAAAAAATATTTCAAGCTGTTTTTGGCTAAGATTATTTTTTATATAACCTGATATTAATACTATTTCTTCCCTGTTTAGCATGTGACAGTCAATATTGAAAATGAAAATGAGTGCTGTCTGAAATGAAAAAATGCGCAAAGAGCAAAATAATAGCTTTTTTGATAAAAATCAATGATTTTACTCACATTTTTTATTTTAATTTTAAACGCTAAATTTTTTTATAATAGAATATCCGCTAACTGGTTTACGTGATATTTCCGGGATATGTATTTTACTAAATATATAATTCTCTTTAGACAATTTTTCAAGTACTTTAGGCAGTGCAAATAGCATCTTGCCATTTGCCTTTTCTGAGTCGTGAAAAACTATAATTGATCCTGGGCGTACATGGTTTATAACATTGCTCAAACATTTTTCTTTTGAGATAACCTTGTTATAGTCACTACTCATAACATCCCACATAATTATATTATAATACTTTCTGAGATATTTTAATTGAGAACGTTTTATTTTTCCATATGGTGGCCGAAAAAGATTCGATGCTATATATGTATTTGCCAGCTCGATATCGTCGTAATATTCTTTGTTTGAGGTTATCCAACCTTTAAGGTGACTATAAGTATGGTTTCCAACCGAATGACCTTCTCTTTTGATTTGTTTGAAAATATCAGGGTATCTTTCAACATTCCTGCCAAGACAAAAAAAAGTAGCTTCAGCAGAATATTTCTTTAAAATCTCCAATACTTTAGGAGTAACTGTAGGATTAGGTCCGTCATCAAAAGTTATGAATATTTCCTTTTTGACGTTTTTAATATCCCAAATGAGGCTATAAAATAATTTCTTTATTAAATATGGAGTTTTTACAGAAACCATTGTTAACGAAGAACAAAGTTAAGAGCAACCGCATAATTCTGAAATCTAGGTTCAATTTCAGTACGAAGGTCATCAAAGCCATATTCTCTGCTTATGGTAATAAGTTCATTTAGAATATGCATATTCAGCCTCTTTTCATAAATAAGTATATTATCGTATTTTTGTTCTAAGCTAACAAGATAATCCAGCTCGTTAAAAGCATGATCTTTTAGTTTTTGCGCAATTTCGAGCGCTTTTTCTCTTTCGTTCAGTTTAAGGTAACTCTCAATCATTGATAAATTGAAAATATTAAAAGGAATAATTTCATCAGGCATAATTGAAAGACATTTTTCCAGAACTATTTTTGCTGAATCTATTTTCCCTTCTTCAATAAGTCCATCGGCTAATCTTGAGAAGTTATTTCTGAAATTTGAAAGCATTCTTAATATATTTTCATCAAGATAGATATTCTTGTTTGGTATTCCCCCCCATTTAAATTTGTTTATCATATTTTCAAACATAATATCTGTATCTATTCCTCCCAGGTTGGGATATGAACTTGAACTCTCAACAGGTACAATTCTATAGGCTAGTCCTTGAATTTGAAAATATTTTTCCAGGTTAAGGTAATTATCGCTTGATACAGTGATAGCATAGTAAACCGGTCTTTCCCAGTTATTTGTTGCTAATAAATCAAGCACCATCATATGGTTTTTTAACAGGTAAGAGTTGTTTATTTTCCATTTTACTTCATGCACTATTTTGTTTGCAAATTTTGGACTTACTGTTCCATTTCTTAAGACTTTAGCAGAATCGACAGGTATACTGAATCTTTTATTTGGTAAGAAGTCAATATTATTCCTCATATTAGGGAGTTGCTTGGTCCTTGGGTTATCATCGGCGAGAAAATCTATAGCTTGTTTGAGGTCGGTATACCCCCTTATAATTTCAAAAAGTTGCACTACATCCCTGGTTCCCTGTATATACTTATCTTTTTTCATGGAAAAAGGCACAGGATCGGAATCATATACTTTACGTTGCATTTGTTCAATATACCAGTCAGCACTCAGGTAACTAAGGTTTATAACCCTTACATCTGTTCTTATTCCTTCAACTTCCTGTGCATACCAAAGAGGGAAAGTATCATTATCGCCGTTAGTAAAAAGAATGGCATTTTTTGCACATGAATGCAAGTAGTTATAAGCAAAATCCCTGGCAAAATAACGGTCTGATCTGTCATGGTCATCCCAATTCTCATTTGCCATAATAACGGGAACTGCAAAAATGCAAATTACAATGGAGAGAAGTGTACTAGGCAAATGAGGTAAAAACCTGTTCATTAATTTGATGATAGATAAAACCCCCAATCCAATCCAAATAGAATACGCATAAAACGAACCTGCGAAGGTATAATCTCTTTCCCTGGGTTGGATAGGATTTTGGTTAAGGTATAAGACTATGGCTATCCCTGTCATAAAAAATAATGCAAAGGTTGCCCAAAAATCTTTTTTATGCTGTTTATAATGATAAACCAAGCCAATAAGTCCTAAAAGCAACGGGAGCATGTAGTATTTGTTTCGAGCCTTATTATTGAGCATACTTTCCGGAAGGTCATCCTGGTTTCCAAGTCTTATTTCATCAATGAACTTAATTCCACTTATCCAATTTCCCTGGGTAATTTCTTCTTTGTAATGCGATTGTATATCGTTTTGCCTTCCTGAAAAGTTCCACATCAAATAGCGAAAATACATGTGTCCTAATTGGTAACGAAACAGGAACCTTAAGTTTTGGACAAATGTCGGACTTTTTTTCGGCTTCGACCGATCATATACAATATTACCTTCCCTGTCTCTTATTGGGTTTCCTTCCTTATCTCTCCTTATCTCATAAATATCTTTTTCATCTATTTTAGCCCATCTGATATATGCATCAGGATGATTCTCACTTGAACTCCACATTCTCGGGAATAATGTTTTGAATCTCTTATCATAAATATAATTAAGTTTATGTGAAGTTATTTTGTATTTTCCGTTTATAGGTGTATAAACAGGACTACCTTCTTCAGACCTCTCGGGTACAGCATTAAAATATTGCCCGTAAAATAATGGTCTGTCTCCATACTGCTCCCTATTAAGATACCTCAGCAAAGAAAATATATGTTCAGGATTATCTTGATCCATGGGAGGATTTGCCAACGATCTGATAACAATTATAGAATAAGAAGAATATCCAATTAAAATAACGGTTATTGAAACTAAAATGGTATTATAAATAATTAGCTTTTTCTTATATGTGGAATAGATACTCCAGGCAAGAAGGGCAATAAGAACGATTAAATAGAAAAAAACTCCTGACCAGTATGGCATACCGAAGCTGTTAACAAATAACAATTCAAAAGCGGCAGCTATTTTTATAACTCCTGGTATAAGAATATACATAGTACTTCCCAAAAGTATCACGGAAATAAATAATGCTTTCAGAAGGCCTTCAGTTGAAAATTTATATTTTTTAAAGTAATAAACAAGAACAATAGCTGGAATTGCAAGTAAATTCAGAAGATGTATACCAATTGAGACACCCATTAAGTATGCGATCAAGATAATCCACCTGTTGGAAAATTGCTTTTCTGAAACATTTTCCCATTTCAAAATAGCCCAAAATACAATAGCTGTGAACAAAGAAGAAGTAGCGTAAACTTCGCCTTCAACAGCAGAAAACCAAAATGTGTCGGAAAAAGTATAGGATAGTGCACCTACTAATCCGCTTCCCATAATTGCTATTATTTTTCCAGTAGAATACTCAGCATTATTTATCATAATTTTTTTTGCAAGATGGGTTATTGTCCAAAAAAGAAATAGAATGGTAAAAGCGCTTGCAAGTGCAGACAAAGAATTTATCATTTTAGCCACCTGGGCCGGGTCATTACCGGCAAACATAGAAAACATCCTTCCGATTAACATGAAGAAGGGCGCTCCTGGAGGATGTCCTACTTCAAGCTTAAATGCTGATGCAATGAATTCGCCACAA
>CAZWGG010000250.1:0-7664 GCA_964633305.1 uncultured Bacteroidales bacterium | reverse complement strand
TTTATTAATGCTTCTACCCGGTTTAGTGATGGGACTGAATTCGGTTTAGGAGCTGAAATGGGCATTCGGAACCACCCACGGCACGGGCGAGGACCAATGGGCTTAAAAGACCTTACTGCACCTAAATACATTATTTTTGGCGATGGACAAATAAGAAATTAACAACCTCACATTGTTTTTACTATGTTAAAAGCAGGGGTTATATTTTAAATTTTTATGTTTTTTATTAATTTTGCCAGGTAAAATATGGAGTTCAATGGTTGTCATATATAAAAAATTAAAATCATCAAAAAAGAAATACCTACTCTGTTGAGAATGGTTATAACTATAGGCTTTTTTTGCATAAGCCATTCTCGACAGAAGAATGGCTTTTTTATTCTAATATTGAAAATAGAAATTAAACATTTTAGCTATGAAAAAAGGATTCCCAAAGGCACAAGGACTTTATGACCCGAAAGAAGAGCATGATTCATGTGGTATAGGATTTGTAACTCAAATAAAAGGGATAAAATCACACAATATTGTTCAAAAAGGGCTTGAAGTACTTGTTAATATGACTCACAGGGGGGCTGAGAGTGCTGACAATGTTACCGGAGATGGTGCAGGAATATTAATCCAAACACCACACAAATTTATACTTTCAAAAGGCATTAAAGTACCTGATGAAGGACAATACGGTACAGGTCTCATATTTCTTCCTCAAAGTGCAAAAGAAAGACAACAATGTGAAAAGATACTAATAGATACTATAATAGAAGAAGGGCTTGATGTTATCGATTTACACGATGTACAGGTTGACAATTCGGTTCTGGGCGAAATTTCAAAAAGTACAGAACCATTTATACGACAGGTATATGTTACAGGTAAATTCGAGCAGGGTGATCTAGAAAGGAAGCTTTATATTGTTAGAAAACAAGCAGAAAATAAAATACGTAATTCGACCATAAAAGACAAAAACGCATTTTATATACCAAGTCTTTCCTCAAAAGTTATGATATACAAAGGTATGTTAATGCCAAAACAACTTTCACAGTATTTTATTGATCTTAGAGACGAACGCCTTGAAAGCGCCATCGCTTTGGTGCATTCACGATTTAGCACAAACACTTTTCCTACATGGGATCTCGCCCAACCGTTCAGGTTTCTTGCACATAACGGAGAGATAAATACAGTTAAAGGAAACCGAATGTGGATGAGTGCTCGTGAATCTTTAATGAGCACTGAACTTTTTGGTGATGATCTTAAAAAACTCTTCCCGGTTATTGAACCGGATAAAAGCGATTCCGCTTCCCTTGATAATGCGCTGGAATTTCTTGTTCTTACTGGAAAATCATTACCTCATGCGCTTAGTATGCTAATACCCGAATCGTGGAATGATAAAAATCCCATTCCGGATAGTCTTAAAGCTTTTTATGAGTATCATTCTACAATTATGGAACCATGGGATGGCCCGGCTTCAATTGTTTTGAGTGATGGCAGGTATATAGGCGGAACATTAGACAGGAACGGTTTACGGCCTTCAAGGTATATTATAACCAAAGATGATGTTATTGTAATGGGCTCGGAAGTCGGCGTTCAGGTTTTTCCTCCTGATCAAATCAGGGAAAAAGGCAGACTGCGTCCCGGGAAAATCCTGCTTGTTGATACTAAGTTTGGCATAATTGTACCGGATGAAGAACTAAAACATCAGTTAACTGAAAAAAATCCTTATGCTAATTGGCTAAAAGAAAACAGAATTGAATTAGATGACATTGAGGCTAAAGAGCATATCCCAACCAACCTTGGAGAAAAGCTTGAAGAATATCTTAAAGCATTTAATTACACAAAAGATGATACTGAAGTACTTATCAAGCCTATGGCTATCCAGGGACAAGAACCTGTTCATTCAATGGGGAATGATACCCCATTAGCCGTAATGTCCGACAAACCACAACTTTTGTTCAACTATTTTAAACAGCTTTTTGCCCAGGTAACAAACCCTGCTATTGATCCTATAAGAGAAGGACTGGTAATGTCTTTAACCTATTATATTGGTTCTGTGTCAAAAAACTTACTCAAAGAATCGGCAGCACATTGTAAATTAATAAAATTTAAAAGTCCGGTTGTTTCTAACACCGATCTTGGCAAAATTAAGGGTCTTGATCAGGATGAATTTTCACACACTATAATACCGATGGTCTTTCCCGTTAAATCTAAAAACATTGGAAAATCTCTTGAAACTTCAATAGATGAGATTTGTCAAAAAGCGGAAAAGGCAGTTGATCAAAAACATAATTTTATAATTCTTTCTGACAGGGATATTGATAAGAATCATGTAGCCATACCCTCTCTTCTTGCTGTCTCTGCTGTTCATCATCATTTAATTAATGTTAGAAAAAGAATGCAGGTTGCTTTAATTGTTGAAACTGCAGAAGCACGTGAAGTGAACCATTTTGCATTATTGCTTGCTTATGGGGCCAGTGTTGTAAATCCATACGGGGCATTGGCAATTATTCAAGACCTTGTAAAAAGGGGTGAAATAGATTTAGATTATGTTAAAGCCCGTGAAAATTATTTCAAAGCTGTTGATAAAGGGCTATTGAAAATTTTATCAAAAATGGGTATTTCAACCCTGAGAAGCTACCACGGGTCACAGATATTTGAGGCTATTGGACTAAATAAAAAACTAGTAGACAAATATTTTATTGGGACAGATTCAAGAATAGGAGGTATTGGACTTGACGAAATTGCAAAAGAGAAATTGATGATTCATAGTAAAGTTTATGAAAAAACCAATATACAAAGTAGTGTATTAAAAACAAATGGAATTTATCATTACAGGAAAGATGGAGAATATCATGGCTGGAACCCGGAAACTATAGGATTATTGCAATGGTCTTCTCGTACCAACAGTTACGTTAAATACAAAGAATTCAGCGATTTGGTTCAGCAGGAAAACAGGCGACCTCAATTTTTAAGAGGGTGTTTTAATATAAAAAAGGGCAGTCTGATTCCCCTTGAAGCTGTTGAGCCCGAATCTGAAATTATGAAGAGATTTGTTACGGGGGCCATGTCTTTTGGTTCAATAAGCAAGGAGGCTCATGAAGCGCTTGCTATTGCAATGAATAAAATAGGAGGTAAAAGTAATACTGGCGAAGGAGGAGAAGATACAGAAAGATTTAAACCTCGTCCTGATGGCACTTTTGCCCGTAGTGCAATTAAACAGGTTGCTTCAGGCCGGTTTGGGGTTACTATTAATTACCTGGTTAATGCCGATGAAATTCAAATTAAAATTGCCCAGGGGGCAAAACCAGGTGAGGGGGGTCAACTTCCAGGACATAAAATCGATAAAATAATTGCCCGTATTAGAAATTCCACCCCGGGGATTACGCTAATATCCCCACCTCCACATCATGACATTTATTCGATTGAGGACCTTGCCCAATTAATTTTTGATTTGAAATGTGCAAATCCTTCAGCAAAAATAAACGTGAAACTTGTTTCAGAAAAAGGAGTAGGAACAATTGCCGCAGGTGTAGCTAAGGCCTATGCAGATAGTATTACTATAAGCGGAGCCGAGGGAGGTACCGGAGCTAGCCCCGCCAGTTCTATTAAACATGCTGGGTTACCTATGGAACTTGGTATATCGGAAGTGCAGCAAACACTGGTAATCAATAACCTTAGAGACCGGGTAAAATTGCAGACTGACGGACAGTTCAAAACCGGGTATGATGTTGTTTATGCCGGGTTGTTTGGAGCAGAAGAATTTGGTTTTGCTACAACTGCTCTTATTACGTTAGGATGTATAATGATGAGAAAATGTCATCTGAATACCTGTCCGGTCGGTGTGGCAACCCAGGACCCCGATTTACGAAAACGATTTATCGGAAAATATGAGTACATAATAAACTATTTTCAATTCGTTGCCAGGGAAATAAGAGAAATACTGGCAGAGATGGGTTTTAGTAAGTTTGAAGATATTGTTGGACGTACCGATTTGCTTGAACAACGAAAAGATATTGTTCATTGGAAAGCAAAAACCCTTGATCTGGCAAATATTCTTTACCGGCCCGAAGAAGCCTTAAAATATGCAACGCATTGTGTTTGTTTTCAGCAACATAAAATAGATGACATTCTTGATCGTGAACTGATTAAACAATCAAGGAAAGCAATAAAAAACAAAGAAAAAGTATGGATATCTTCAGAAATACATAATACAGACCGTACTGTTGGGGCTATGTTATCAAGTGAAATAACCAAAGTTCATGGCGAGTTGGGTTTGCCTGACAGTACGATTAACTGCAAATTTAGTGGTTCTGCCGGACAAAGTTTTGGGGCTTTTCTTACAAAAGGCATTCACTTTGAATTAGAAGGCGATTCTAATGATTATCTTGGAAAAGGATTATCAGGTGGCAGGATTGTTGTTGTTCCTCCACGTGGCTCTATATTTAAACCTGAAGAAAATATTATAATTGGAAATACTGTTTTGTATGGTGCAACAGGTGGAGAAGCATATATCAGGGGAGTTGCCGGAGAACGTTTTTGTGTTAGGAACAGTGGGGCTTATGCAGTGGTTGAAGGAGCAGGTGATCATTGTTGTGAATACATGACCGGCGGACTTACTGTAGTACTTGGAAAAACAGGCAGAAATTTTGCTGCAGGAATGAGTGGGGGTATTGCTTATGTGCTTGACAACACAGGTAATTTTGATTATTTCTGTAATAAAGGTATGGTTGAATTGAGTGCTGTGGGTGACAAAGATGATGTTATTGAACTTCAGCAGCTTATAAATAACCACTATCAATATACAAGGAGTGAGTTTGCAGAAAGGATACTGGTTAATTGGGATGAATATCTGCCAAAATTTGTTAAAATTATACCCTTCGAATACAAAAAAGTTCTTGAAGAGCAAAAGCTGGAACAAATACGTCAAAAAATTAATCAAACAGAGGATGAACCTCACTTTCAATATTAAAAATTATTTATTTTTCAAATTAAAATTAATGTAATGGGAAACCCGAAAGGATTTATGCAAATAGACCGGAAGGCAGCAGGATATCGACCACTGAATGAACGAATAGATGATTATGGTGAAGTTGAACAAACTTTAAATGAAAAAGACCGTCGCGACCAGGCTTCACGTTGTATGGATTGTGGTGTTCCTTTTTGTCAATGGGGATGTCCGGTAATGAATAATATGCCCGAATGGCAAGATGCTATTTACAAGGGAAACTGGGAAGAAGCAATCTCTAATCTTCATGAAACCAATAACTTTCCTGAATTTACAGGACGTGTATGTCCCGCTCCATGTGAAAGTGCATGTACATTAAATATTAATAATGAGCCTGTAACAATTCGTGAAAATGAGGCTGCGGCGGCTGAAAAGGGATTTGAGCTGGGATATATCAAACCCAATCCTCCTAAATTCAGAACAGGGAAAAAAGTTGCAGTTATAGGTTCGGGTCCGGCAGGTATGGCATGTGCCGACTTGTTAAACAAATGGGGACATACAGTGACCCTATTTGAAAAGGATGATGCTATTGGAGGCCTTTTACGTTATGGCATTCCTGATTTTAAGTTAAACAAAAAAGTAATTGACCGAAGGCTTGACATTCTTGTGCAAGAGGGACTTAATATAAAAGTGAATACCCATGTTGGTGTTGAGATTAAGGCAAATGACTTATTAAATGAATATGATGCTGTTTGTCTTGCAATTGGGGCTCTGAAACCCAGAGACCTTGCTGTAAAGGGAAGAGAACTGAAAGGTGTTCATTTTGCTATGGAGTTTCTCACACAGCAAAATAAAGTAGTGAGGGGCATAAATATTCCCGGTGAAGAGCGCATTATAGCTACAGATAAAAATGTACTTGTAATAGGAGGAGGGGATACAGGATCAGATTGTGTTGGAACATCAACAAGGCATAGGGCAAAAAACATACTCCAGGTTGAGATATTACCCAAGCCTCCTGAAGAAAGAAGCTTCGATAATCCGTGGCCATATTGGGCAAATATCCTAAGGACCTCGAGTTCACATGAAGAGGGTTGTGAAAGAAAGTGGAATATTTCAACTAAACGGTTTATTGGTAAAGAAGGAAAAGTAAAACAGGTTGAAATTGTTGAGGTAGAATGGATAAATGAAAATGGGAGAAAGCAAATGATTGAAAAACCAAATACGCTAAGAAAAATAGATGTTGATTTGGTATTACTGGCCATGGGATTTGTTCATCCTGTTCATGAAGGACTTGCCAACGAATTTGGATTGGAATATGATAAACGGGGAAATATCAAGGTTGACAATAAGTACCAAACTAGTGTTCCTATAGTATTTGCTGCCGGAGATTCAATGGTAGGGGCCAGCTTGGTTGTCAGGGCCATAAACCATGGCCGGCAGGCAGCTAAAGCAATTGATGAGTTTTTAAAAAAGTAAGATTAACACTAAAATTTGCTGCCAAAAGTTCAAGATACCCGTCTCTCTCTATTGTATTGTTTATATACTGATTTGTTTTTGTACTTTTACTCAAAACAACAAGTACTTTTATCCAAGATAACAGGTGTATTAAAAGGATATGCAAAAAGATGTTTCCAATAACTTCTGGTCAGGATATTATGCTTAAGAAGAATTAAAAGGTATACATGGTGAAACATATTTTTTAAGAGTTGACGATGATATTTATGAAGTTTTGGTTTATATGCCGCTTGTACCGGAACTTGATTCAATTAAAAGCTAATATCCAGAAAATATCCTGCATGTTTTCTAATATTGATTACTTCTCCCCCCTCAAAAATCAGGTATTGTCCTTTTATTCCGCTTAGCTTACCTTTTATCTCCTTAGTTTTGTCGAGATTAGTACTTTTTATTTTCACAGGATATTTTACTATCGGGTAAGTAATTTGGGTAACCTCATCATCCTCAACAATATAATCTCTCATATCAAAGGGAAGGTTCTCTTCTGCCCTCCCTTTTTCCTCAATAAGATCAACTAAGATATCTCCCGGTTCAGAAAGCATTTTTCTCCAGTTGGTTTTATCAGGATATATGTTTTTAAGGGCTACCTCTATTAATCCTGCCGTATAGCGGTTTGGAGTTTTTGCGAGTTTTATAGCCTTTCCGGCTCCCTGGTCAATCCAGCGGGTAGGTACTTGAGTATGTCGAGTTACCCCAACTTTCAGCCCGGGAGTGAGGGCAAAATATACGAAGTGGTCAATAAGGCAATTTTTTTCAGCAAATTTCATATCTCGTGCAACTCCTTCATGTGCCCTGCATAATTCAGGCCTTAACACGCATTCTTCGGTCTCGGGAACAGAAATAAAGCATGGGTAACAAAAGCCTTGGGCAAACGAAATTTTGGTTATTCTCCCACATTTTATACAGTTAATTGTTCCTTTAAATACTATTGAAATAGTTTTATTTAGCAGATCATTAAGGTAAACTTTTGAATTGCCTATAGGCAAATAATACTGAACTTCGTCCTGTAATTCTGTATACATTTTCCTGATGTTTCCTTCCAATTTCATTTTTAAGGGTTTATTATTTATAATAACTCCGTAAATTAATTAAAAAAAAATGATTAGCTGCTACTTTCAGGTCGAGGTAGGAGAAAAAAGAAAGGAAAAACAAAAGAAGAGGGAATTACTTAGTGCCTGCCAGAAAACTCCTATTTTTTAAAGTCTTTGATAAGAAAACG
>CAZWGG010000249.1:0-7665 GCA_964633305.1 uncultured Bacteroidales bacterium | reverse complement strand
GTTGGTTTTATAGTTTTTATTTTACTTCTAATATTTTTTATAAATATATTTTCTCTCAAAGTAGTAAACAAAAAAATATATGTATGGAAAGAAGCTGAAAATGCAGATGAATTAATTGATGGTTTGGACATAAAGTCTGATGAAGAGGCATCTAACAAGAAAGGAATTATTTCTAATATTATAAGTCATAGTGTACGATCATATGCTAAATATAATATTTATATTTCAGAACCAGGACAATATAAGTTTTGGGCAAGATGCAGATGGAATGGAGCATGCTCAAACTGTTTTCTTGTTAAAATGGATAATGCTAATAGAAACATTTTTGGTGAAGACCCTATTTATGATAAATGGATATGGTCAGAAGGACTAGTATATGATCTCTCAAAAGGTAACCACGTATTTTATGTTTGGAACGAAGAGAATCAATCTGAAATGGATAAATTACTGTTTACATCAGATTTATCTAATAAACCATCGGGTTTAGGATTATTTAATACCTTTTCCATTAATTTTGAATTTGAGGACCAAGTTTCCTTATTTATAAGGAAATACTCTAAAAACTGGGAAAATATTAATACTGATGTTTAAATTGATAAATTTTTATTTCAACCGGAAGATATTTTAAAAACCACTATAATAGCCAAAAAATTTTCTGATAAAGAAGATTATTTTAATAGTGATATGCGTTTTTATTTGCCTTTAGATTTAAAAATGAAAATTGACAATGGTAATTTCAATAGTGTTTCTTCCCCAGAGATTTCAAATTTACTCAATGCAATCATTCAATCTGACGATTTTTTACAGGCAAAAGATAGGAATTTATCTAAGTTTAATTCGAACATTGAAAAAATTAACTATAAAAGAAACGTCATTATTGATAATTTCCAATATGAATTAGCCTCTAATATAGAAAAATATTTTAATCGTGTTTTATTTATGAAATCATCAGACAATCAAACTGTTGATTATGTGAAAATCGATTCAAAAAGCCCTGAAAATTACATTATTCTTTTTAAGTACAAGTTTGGCAATCCAAGTTTTAATACTAAAAATCTTTCTGTATTGTTTAATATACAAGACGAAAATAATTGCTACAACCTCGAATTTAAAAATGAATCAGTTTATCTATATAAAAGACAAAAGGGCAATGTAAATCAACTTGGCATTTCCAAATTTGAATATCCCGAAAACAACATTTCATTTAATTCTGTAACAATTATCAGGGATTTTCCTAATATAATAATTAAGCATAATCGTAATACTATTCTAAGTGCAACAGATAGTTCTTATTCATCAGGCAGTATGGCCATTGGTTCTTTATCAGGGGGTGTATATATTGATGATATTCAACAGCTTACTTCATTTGACGTTAACTATCAACAGAATTTCTTTGGTCATGAACTTTTTGCAGAAGGGAATTATTGTATAAATAATGGTTATTGGTATCAAACTGGTGAAAATGAAAATTATCTTGTAGGGAAAAGAAATGATAAACTTGATGCTAAAATGACTTTTGGTTTTGATTACTGGAAGAATTATTTAGTCCAATGTGCTGTAAATTTTAAAAATGGATCTTCCGCAGGTATTCTTTTCAATGTTCAAGATTCAGACAATTATTATCAGTTTCGCTGGTTACAACGAAATAATAATAGTTCTGTTTTGCAATTGTTAAAAGTGAAAGATGGAATAACTGAAGTCCTTGATGAAAAAATCAATAATTATTCATCGCATTTTTGGCACAAGATCATGATCAAAAGTTTCAATGGAAATTTATCTGTTTTGATACATGATAATGTTGAGCTTCAAGCCCAAGACAATATATTTATGAATGGATATGTTGGATTTTGGACCGATTCCGAACAAGAAATAGCCATTGATGACATTGATATACATTCCATTAATTCTCTTCAAGAAAATGAACAAAATGAAATAAAATATACATTTTCTGATCGGTCAAATGTAAGCTTAGAATTATGTGATTGGATATCAAATGGAAATATGAGTTATGAAGATTATTTTGGAATGAATGAATTATCAAATAAAAAAATGTTTGAGAAACATTGCTTCATAAATAGAAAAAAATTCACAGGAGACATTAAGGTTATTTTTTCACATTTTTATGAGAAATATGGTTTAGAATATTCACCATTAAATGTTGATGGAATTATGCCCTTTTTAACGTTTAATTGTTACAATGGAAAAAATATTAATACGTATGTTTATAGAATAGAAAATGATGCTGCTGTCTTATATATGAATGAAAAAGAAATTGAAAGAGTAAAAATAAATAGTAAAAATTCATACGGGATTTCAGCTCAATACCAAAACAATTCTTTATCATTTGTTCATAACCGAAAAGATACATTACATTATAACCCAAATAATAATTTCGATTATTATCAGCTAGGCTTCGGTTATGATGGAATAGGCTTTTTAAATAGGATCAATTCGAGAATTCAAATTTTGAAAAATTTATAATTTATTTAAGAATGAAAAGGAAAAATTTTTTACTATTAATTATCATTCTAACTATAACTATCATTTCCACGATTGGGTTCATTGGGTTATTTAATAACATGAAGGCTAAAAAAAATATCTCAAATAAATACTTATTCAAAGGTATTCCATATGGATTATCTATTGAGGAATATAAGGAAATACTTAATGAACTTAAGCAATCATTCACAATAACTAATAATAAGCAGTTAGAGTCTGATCTGATTCAATATTTTGTTAATCTTTTTATTCTATCTAATAAAGGTACTGAAAATGGATATGAAACTGATCCTGAATTATTAAAAGAACTTAATGATTATGGAAATACAATATTGATGGAAAGCGCAAAAATGCATCTATTGAAATCTTACATTCCAAAGAAAAGAGAAATTAAAAAATGCTATAAACGATCAAAAAAAGAAGTTTATGTAGATTATATATACTTTAACAAAAATCAGAAAGATTTATATAAAGCTACCTTAAGCAATGCAGTAGCTGGAAATGACTTTTCTAAAATTAGATTAGAATCAATTTTTGAAGGAAAATATGAAAAGTATTTTTTTAACTCAAAAAAATTAATAGGAGGGTCTATAATTGATGAAGTTGAGAAAGAAGCTTATAAAATGGCCCCTGGTGAAATAAAAGGAATCAAAACTAAGAATGGGTATTTCATACTTTTTGTAAAAAAAATAATTAATAGAAAAAGACCTGAATTCAAATATGAAAAGCAAAGAATTAAAAGAGATTTAGCAATGGAAAGAGCTATTTTCCAGGCAAAATCAATAAATAAATTATTATATAATGGAAAAATGAATGTGCCGAAAGAAAATATTTCTGCCCTTAATTTCTCTTTTACACTTTTAAACGAAAAATCTAGGAGTAATCCTGTTGTCTTATCTAAGAACGAAGATATCATAATTGCAAGAGCCTGGGGAAATAATATTACCATCGGAGAATTACTAAAATTAATTAAATACCTTCCAAAACATATACGTTATTATTTTTACAATGAAGAAACAAGGTTGCAATCAACAATACGATTATTAACCTATAAATATGGATTAATAAATGAAAGCAATGAAGTTGTACAAAATATATCAATAAAAAAAAGGGAACTTGTACAAAATTATATATGTGAAGTTATAAAAAATGATATCTATACTGATCAAGGAAAAGATATAGATAGTAACAAACTAGATAAAAGCCAAATAAAAAAATCATTAATTAAGTTGTTTAAAAGTCTCGGAAAAGATTCGACTATTGGTCTTGGAGAAAGACTAATAAATAGGGCACAGGAACATTATAATATTATTCTAAAAAAAGATGATTCTTTTGTTTTACCTTCATTCAATTGGCTAAATGTAGCGGTTAATTTCGAACCTCAAAATCTTTTAATTGATACAGAACAGGTCAATAATTTGAAATTTAAAAATCCATATTCTTTTGGAGAAGAGGAAATTATTGCATCTTTCGAAAACAAAAACCTGAAAGTAGGCAATTACCTGGATGAATTGAACAGTTTAGCAGTTGAAACAATAAAAAAAATCATTAAAGAAAATACAACTATACAATTCATTCATACAATTATGAATGAACCAATCAATAATAAATGTACAATTAATAAAAAACTATTAGAAGAGGTAAATAACTATATGAAAACAAAATGCCTGTTATCAGACTATGAGAAACAACACATAATTAACGACACAACAACAATAGCATACGTAAATAATATACAATTCCGTTTAAAAGACATTAAAAATATTATATACAATTATCCAAACTGGAAAAAGAAAAAATATTTAGAAGGAGGAATTACTATTGACATTATAAAGCAACTTATAGAAAACAAACTTTGGGTAGATTATGCTTACAAGAATAATCTTGAAAAAGAAAAAAAATTCAAGGCAGAGTATGATTTGGCCCATCGGTTCTTGCTAGCCCAAAAGATTTATATGGAGAAAGTTTATTGTAAACCTTTGAGAATTTCTGATGATAGATTAAACCATATTATAATGAAGGTTTTTAAAGAATTTGAACTGAGTAAATTGAAGGAAATTCTGAATGATTATCTAAAAAACAATGAATTTGAAGTTAACTTGGAGGCATTTAATCTCTTAGGTTACAACTATGATTCAATATTACATTATAGCTACAAAAATAATATTACTCATGCATTAAGAAAATTCCCAAATGTCGGCTTTGTTTTTCCTGTCCCATATTATTTATCAACATTTTCAGATGATAAATTATGGTATATAGGAGATTATGATATAAATGAGTTGGCAGCTTACTGGTCATTTAATGAAGGAATGGGTAAATACTGTTATGACTATTCCGGGAATGGCTATTATGGAGAAATGTTAAATAACACGGATTTTTCGAGAGGAATTTCAGATTGTTACGCTTCAATTGATAAATGTGATGCTGTTTTGATTGGCAAAAACAACTTTTCTATAAATTCAGAATTTACTATTACATGCTGGGTAAATATTAGCTCTCATGGGCCAATTTTATTTAAATCTTCTGGTCAAAATATGTCAAATTATATCTGGAAATACACTATTGGAAGTGCAGAAAAAAATCTGGTGCTTTTTCTTGATTTAATATCTGAAAATGAGGATAAAATACTAGTCAGTGACACAAAAATTTATCATAATAAATGGACCCAAGTGTCAGCTACCTTTGATGGTAAGAATATTGTTTTTTATAAAGATGGGAAACAGATGGACTCCATAAAAAAAAGCAGTGGGTTCATAAAAAATAATAACGCTATTGCAATAATTGGAAATTATCCTTCTTTTACCAATTATAGCTATTATTATGATGAATTTTATGAAGGGTTCATAGACGAATTGATGGTATTTAATAAGGCCCTGGATCCATCAGAAATTTATAGACTATTTCAAAAAGAACAGGAAAACTATAAATAGTATGATATACACATGTATACAATATAACTGTTCAATTTTTTCTCTCTTTTTCTCTTATCCTTCAAATACTTAAACTATGAATAAAAAACATCTTTTTCAAAAAACAATTGAATATGGACTATTAGCAACTTTTTTTGTTTTTACTTTTTTTATAAATATTGCTTTATTTTCACCAGATGACAATATTCATCCATTAATTGCCGTCAATTTTTCAATAGCCGATTTTTTTATAGGATTCATTTTAATATTATGGATAATAAAAATCATAATTTATAAAGAATGGAAACAAATTAAATTACCACCTATCCCCGTCCTATTATTTATAGGAGCAGGAGCATTATCCTTTGTTAATTCCTTATTATTAAGCCAATGGTTAAAAGAAATCATCCAGCTTATTGAATATTTTTTCTTGTTCTATATTTTACTTATTAATAATCTTCAACTCATCAAAACGGCAACAATAAAAAATGTTTTATTTATTTTTACAAGCATAACCCTTATCATTGCATTTATACAGCATACTATTATTAATAGTGATACATACTTAGTGAGAGGAACATTTGAGAACCGTAATACTTTTGGAATGTTTCTTTGTTTCTCGTTACCTCTGGTTTATTCTGAATTGTTAGCTTCTGCCAGTATAATGAAAAAGATATGGATGAGCACATTACTGCTCCTTTCCTGTTGGGTGCTTCTTTCAGGAAGTGCAATCTTAGCAATATTTATAAGTATGTTAATTATTAGTTGGATATATAGTCGTAAAGCATTTTTAAAATTTCTTTTAGTTATAATAGGAATAAGTGCCGCTTATCTGGTTGTTTTTCCAAAAAAAAACATGACAGCCATAAAAGATTTCGCTTCCATCTATGAAGAAGGAAATATTAATAAAAGCTATTATCGAATACTAAATATTGTAAGCTATTTCAATAAAACCCAAGTCATGAGTAAAGATATTGGAGAAAATGATTTACAGGTCCTATGTGATAATTATTTCCGGGTTAAACTATCTGAAAGCCTAAAAGGCAATAGATATGATGATATGGATAATGAAAAGCATATTAAAAATAGATATCTTGCTATGGCTGCAGCTCTTAATATGTTTTATGAGTATCCAGTTACCGGATGTGGACTTGGAAACTATCAACAAAATGTAGGTAAATATTTTTTGGAATTTCCAAAAATCAACACCGCTGAACCTTTTCAGAATAATACCTACTTAATCATAGTATCAACTACCGGACTAGTTGGCCTCACTGCTATATTCTATTTATTATTAAGCATGGTAAAAAAGTCACATCAGAAATATATAGTTTCGACTTATCCCAGAAAATTATTTTATTTGGGATTATTTGGAAGTATAATTGCTTTAATGATTAATAGCTTTTTCACTTACTTATTCACTGCATCATTACTTGTTCCATTTATATTAATTCTTTATCTATCTGAAAATGAGGTTAGTGATAACACATAACTCAAAATAGATAATTTAGTTCAATAAATACCTTAAGTGAAATATTATCTATCAGCCACATTTTGAATTTCCGCAATCACTGCACATGAGACAACCTTCTTTATATATAAGGTTATAAGAACCACATTCGTTGCATGCTATTCCCTTTTTTGCTTTGGTCCCATTTGGTATGTATTTTTTCAATGCCCTTTCCACTCCATTCCTCCATGTGTTAATAGTATGACTATCAAGCCTTAACGAAGATACCAAATTCACAACTTCCCTCACAGGCATACCATGCCTGAGTACACTCGATATCAGTTTAGCATAATTCCAGAATTCTTTCTTAAACATATGGGACAATCCCCCAATTGTATTTTTATATCCGTATTTATCAACATATTGGAAATCATATCTTGAAATACCTTTTTCATCTCTGGTTTTTATTATTTTTCCTTTCTTAATTGATTTTGGAATTGGGTACATGTCCGCATCCGCCATACCGGTAAATATCTCATAAGGCTTATCATCTTTTAATCCTACAAATGCAATCCATTTTTCTTCATTATTATTAAACCGAATAATTTCGGCTTCCAGAATTTTTGGACGTTTATATCTTTTGGCTTCTTCTTCTTCACTTTTCTTATTTGTTAAAAGAACTCCAGATCTTGATCCCTCCCTATATACTGTTACTCCTTTACATCCACTTTCCCAAGCTGTAACATAAAGCTTTCCGACCAAGTCTTCAGTTACATCTTCAGGCAGGTTAATTGTAACGCTAAT
>CAZWGG010000248.1:0-7678 GCA_964633305.1 uncultured Bacteroidales bacterium | reverse complement strand
AATATTTCAAGAATATTCTCCCAAAGTTTTTTTTCTAAAGTGTTATTCATTCAATTATTTGTATCTTTGCGACTCTTCAATTCTTTTATATGCAAAAGGTAGATACAAAAATAGTAAAAAGGCGCTTACAGAGTTCGTATCTAACTTCGATAATTAGTATATCGTTGGTATTGTTCATGCTAGGATTGATAGGGTTTCTTATACTTAATGCCAGGAAACTATCAAATTATGTGAAAGAGAATATTGGATTTACGGTTTTTATTAAGGAAGATGTTAAAGAAGCCGATATTTTTCAATTACAAAAAATTCTTGATTTAAAAAAGTATGTGAAAGAAACAAAATATATAACTGCTGAACAGGCTGCAAAAGAATGGCAAGAAGAATTAGGTGAAGATTTTGTTGATTTTTTAGGCTTTAACCCTCTTGCTCCTTCTATTGACGTTAAATTGCTTGCAATATACTCTAACCCTGACAGTATAAGCTTAATAAAAAAGGACTTACAGCAATATTCGCAAATAAAGGAGGTTTATTACCAGGAATCTTTAATACATTTGGTAAATGAAAATGTTAAAAAAATAAGTTTTTATATCCTTGGTATTAGTATATTGTTGTTTTTAATTGCTTTTGCCTTGATAAATAATACCATCAGACTGGCAATTTATTCAAAACGGTTTTTAATTCGAACTATGCAATTAGTAGGAGCAAATGAAGGGTTTATTATGCGGCCTTTTCTTTATAAGAGTACATTCCAGGGATCACTTGGGGCTTTAGTTGCCATAGTCATGCTATCAGCAATGATTTATTTTCTTCAGCAGGAATTAGAAGGAATAATAGGGTTTCAAGATATTAACCTACTAGGAACATTATATGGTATAGTTTTATTTTTTGGATTATTAATTAATTTAATATCAACATATTTCTCAGTAAATAAATACCTTAGAATTAAAACGGATAATCTTTATTCTTAAATAATATGGCAAAATCACACGATAATATAAATAAGCCTAGTTTTGCATTAGGGAAAGAGAATTACATTTTATTACTTATTGGGTTTGTCATTATAATTATTGGATTTTTACTTATGATAGGAGGTAAATCTAATGATCCAAATGTATTTAATGAAAAGGAAATTTTCAGTTTCAGAAGAATCACTCTTGCTCCAATTGTTGTTCTCTTTGGATTCGTTTTTGAAATTTGGGCAATTATGAAGAAACCAAAAGAAGAAAATAATGTTTAATTTTTTGTTTATTTAAAATAGTCCGTGAATATACTTGAAGCAATTATACTTGGAATAATTCAAGGATTGACAGAATTTTTACCTATAAGTAGCAGTGGACATTTGGAAATAGGCAAAGTATTACTTGGCATTAAAGTAGAAGAAAGTATTATTTTTACTATTGTTGTACATGGGGCTACCGTATGCAGTACGATTGTTGTTTTTTATAAAGAACTGGGGAAATTATCAAAAGATTTTTTTATGCTAAAATGGAATGATTCGACTATTTATATTGTAAAACTCATTTTATCCTGCATACCTGTTCTAATAGTGGGTCTTGTGTTTGAAAAACAGGTTGAACAACTTTTTACCGGAAATCTTATTTTAGTAGGTTCTATGTTATTGATAACTGCACTATTACTGGGATTTACAAATTATGCAAAATCAAAAGAAAAAACCATTTCTTTCTTAGATTCATTAATAATTGGAGTAGCCCAGGCATTTGCCGTGATACCAGGCATATCAAGATCTGGCGCAACAATTTCTACCGGACTGTTTCTTAAAAATAAGCGGGAAGAGGTTGCTAAGTTTTCATTTTTGATGGTGTTGATACCGATTATCGGAGAAAATATATTACTTCTTTTTTCAGGTGAAATGGCTAATAATCAAATGGACTTATTACCATTGGTTGTAGGCTTTATAGCAGCATTTGTTTCCGGATGGGTCGCATGCAAATGGATGATTAAGATTGTAAAAAAAAGCAAATTGGTTTATTTTGCGATTTATTGTGTTGTTATTGGATCTCTTTCAGTTTTTTTTGGTTTGAAATTTGTTTTATAATTTAGTAGGATGCTTGATTTTGAAGCAGGAGAATTGCTTTTATTCAACAAACCTTTATATTGGACATCATTTGACCTGGTAAAAAAGGTTAGATTTGAAATACAAAAAGCATTGAATAAGAAAAAGATTAAGGTAGGCCACGCAGGAACGCTTGACCCTCTTGCCACAGGGCTGATGATTATATGTACAGGCAATGCTACTAAATCGATTGAACAATATCAAAATTTATCAAAAGAATATTTGGCAACAATAAAGTTCGGGGCCACAACGCCTTCATTTGACCTGGAGACAGAAATTGACCAACAGTATGAATACCAACATATAACTATGGAATTGTTGAAAAAGTGCCTTGAGAAATTTATAGGTACCCTTAAACAAAACCCACCGGTTTATTCGGCAAAATTTATTAATGGAAAAAGGGCATATGAATTTGCCAGGAAAGGAGAACAGGTAAAACTAAAGGCCAATGAGATAGTTATTCATAATATAGATCTTTTACGATTTGAATTACCGGTTATAGAATTAAAAATAGTATGTAGTAAAGGGACTTACATTCGTTCTCTAGCGAGAGATATTGGAGAAGAAATGAATTCTGGGGCACACTTAATAGAATTGCAAAGAACTGCCATTGGCAATTATAAACAAAATGATTCATTATCATTTAATGATTTTAAAAATTTAATAGATTTTTTGTAACCAATTTAAAATATTTACGTAAAAGGGGCGAAATTATCGCCAGGGTATTAAATAATTTAACTATGAAATTATCACAATTTAGGTACAGCTTACCGGAAGATTTAATTGCAAAATATCCTTCGGAAAACAGGGATGAGTCAAGATTAATGGTTTTGTTCAAGGATACACGGGAAATTAAACACCTGGTATTTAATCAAATTCTTGATTATTTTAATGAAGATGATGTAATGGTATTTAATAATACCAAAGTATTTCCTGCCAGGCTTTATGGGAATAAAGAGAAGACAGGAGCAGAGATTGAAGTATTTCTCTTGCGTGAATTAAACAAAGAACAACGCTTATGGGATGTTTTAGTTGATCCGGCTAGAAAAATAAGAATTGGCAATAAATTATATTTTGGAGAAGATGATATATTGGTTGCTGAAGTCATAGATAATACAACTTCAAGGGGCAGGACCCTGCGGTTTTTATTTGATGGTGACTATGATGAGTTTAAACAAACACTTTATAAACTCGGGGAAACTCCCTTACCAAAATTCATTAAGCGAGAAGTACAGCCTGAAGATAAAGAAAGGTACCAGACGGTTTTTGCTAAACATGAAGGTGCTGTTGCCGCTCCAACAGCAGGATTGCATTTTAGCAGGGAATTACTAAAACGACTTGAAATAAGAGGGGTTCATTTTGCGGAGATTACACTACATGTTGGATTGGGCAACTTCAGGACAGTTGATGTTGAAGACCTAACCAAGCATAAAATGGATTCGGAACGTATTATTATTCCAGATAACGCTGTTGATATAGTTAATAAAGCTAAAGATCAGAAAAAACAAATATGTGCTGTTGGAACTACCGTTCTTCGCACTCTCGAAAGCTCTGTCTCAACCAATGGTTTTCTAAAACCATTTGACGGATGGACAAATAAGTTTATTTTTCCACCATACGATTTTAGTGTTCCATCAAGTATGATATCAAATTTTCATCTCCCATATTCTACCTTGCTAATGACTGTGTCGGCATTCGCCGGGTATGATTTTCTTTTTGATGCATACAAATTGGCCATTAAAGAAAAGTATAGGTTTGGCACATATGGCGATGCTATGTTGATCATTTAAGAGATATCTTCCTTAAGAAAAGGATATCATTTTAAAGACATTGAGACAAAAAATAGTAAAGATTAATAATAATTTTTTGTCTCAATGTCTTTTTTAGTAAGCCCCGTATTATTTAAACTACTTTTGTTTTCCACTTTCCCCTTTTGAAGAGTAAGAGCGAAAATATACCTAACATTGATTCTGCAATCAGTATAGATATAAAAACACCCTTTTCGTTCATTAAAGCTACAGATGAAAGATAATAAGCCAGGGGAATTTCAACAATCCAAAAACAAATAAGGTTTAACAATGTTGGAGTATAGGTATCTCCCGCACCATTAAATGCTTGCGACATAACCATTCCAAGTGCGTAAAATAAATATCCAAAGCATAATATTTGTAAACATAAAACCCCTACATCAAGTATGTCCTTTTCATTTGTAAATATTTGCATGATTAATGGAGCAGCAAAGTAAAAACATATTCCAACTAATGAAAGAAAAGCCATGTTAACTAATGAAATTATCCATACAGAATGTTCTGCCCTTTTTGGTTGCTTTGCCCCAAGATTTTGGCCTACAAGTATTGAGGCAGCGTTACTTAGCCCCCATGCAGGTAAAATGGAGAATATAATAACCCGGATTGCAATGGTATACCCGGCAACTACCTCATCACCTAGCTTTGTCATTATCATATACAACCCAACCCAACTTGAAGTTGCTATTAAAAATTGACTTATGCCGCCAACCGAAAGTTTTATAAGCCTGGCAATTATTTTAAGATCAACAAGTACTGTATTTTTAGTTATTTGTATTTTTCTTTTTTTACGTATGAAAAGATAAAATTGCAAAATTACAGCTAGCCCACGTCCAATACTAGTTGCAACAGCAGCGCCTGTTATACCAAGTTCTGGGAATGGACCAAACCCAAATATAAAACACGGGTCGAGAATTATATTAAGAAGATTGGCAAAAAACAAGACAAACATTGAAACTATTGCATCTCCCGCACTCCTAAAAATGGCATTATTAATAAAAAGTAATAAAATAATAACATTACTTCCAATTAGAATACCGGTATAAATGTATCCGGTTTCAATAACTAGGTTACTTGCCCCCATAAAAGCCAAGATTTGCTTTGGGGCTATCGCACCTACAGTAAAAAACGGAAAGGAAATAAGTACACCCAATAATATAGCTTGAAATGCTGATATAGAGGCTTTCAGGAATTTGTGCTCCCCAATTCTTCTTGACACTATACTCGTTGTCGCCATACTTAACCCCATTCCAATGGCATAAACAATGGTCATTAATGATTCTGTTATTCCAACGGTTGCTGTGGCTTCTGCACCTAAACGTGAAACAAAAAAAATATCACAAATAGCAAAAAGAGACTCCATCATCATTTCTAAAACTGTTGGTATAGCCAATAGAATTATGGAACGGCCAAGTTTCATTTTTGTAAAATCCTGTTCAGTTCCTTTAATTGAATCAATGATATCTTTTATTAAATTTGACATACCAAATTGTTGAATTAAAATAAGAACAATGAATTACAAGAGTAAGAAAAATATTATTTTAATAGAGAAATTTACCATGAACATTTCATGGTTAAAGAAGTGTCCTATTACAAGGAAACTAAATAATATGGCAGGTACTAACACGCATTTTCATTGGGATACCTCCTCTTATTCAGATTTAAGTTACAAGTATACTTAAAAATTGTATTTGTTCCAAATAAATAGCTTAAAAGAAGGATTAGCAGTCATAAATATACAAGAAAACATATTGTATAAAAATAACAAAAAAAAACAGGAAAAGTGGCTAAAGGATTAATTGTAAAAACAACAGGAAGCTGGCATACTGTTAAAGATGGGGAGAAAATTATAAACTGTAAAATAAAAGGCAACTATCGACAAAAAGGATTAAAGACTACAAATCCGGTTGCAGTTGGAGATATTGTCGATTACATATCTAAAGATGAGAACGATATAGGTTGGATTACCACCATATACGAAAGAGAAAATTATGTTATTCGAAAAGCTACTAAACTCTCAAAAGAAGCACATCTCTTAGCAGCTAATATTGATCAGGCATTATTGATAGTAACACTTATCTTGCCTGAAACCCCACTTGAATTTATTGACAGGTTTTTGGTTACAGCTGAAGCTTATCACATAAACACAAAATTGATTTTTAATAAAACCGATTTGTATAATAATGAAATTCTTGAATATCTTAACCAAATTACACATATATATTCTTCAATTGGGTATAATTGCATTAAAACATCTGCAGTAACTGAACAGAATATAAATAAAATCAAAAAAATTTTAAAAGATAAAATTAGTTTAATAGCCGGCAATTCAGGGGTAGGGAAGACTGCACTAATAAATTGTATTAATCCGGGTTTGAATTTGAAAGTTGATGAAATATCAAAATACCATAAAACAGGTAAGCACACTACAACATTTTCTGAAATGTTTGAACTCGATTTTGGAGGTTATGTTATAGACTCCCCAGGGATAAAAGGGTTTGGGATTATTGATTTTAAAAATCAAGAGAAAGCTTTATTTTTCCCTGAAATATTTAAAACATCAGAAAATTGTCAATATTATAATTGTAGCCACACACACGAACCTAAATGTGCAGTAAAACTGGCCGTAGAACAAGGTACTATTGCAAAATCCAGATACCGGAGCTATATTAACATCCTTGATGATGAAAACAAAAAATATCGTTCTGGATATTAAAAGAACGATGAGACAGGAGCAAAAAGATTGTATAAAGCACAATAATGAAAAAATATTTCATTTCTAGTATTGTAGTAATTATTGGGACTGTTGTAGTAAAGATTTTTTTTACCTGAAAATATACCAACAACAAGTAGATTACCAGAAAAATATTGTTTTGTTTGGAAGATACAGGCGCAGGCATTTCAAAAGAAAAATTTGAAAAAGGAAAACATAACAAAAGAGTTTCTTATTTTTATGATAAGCTCTAATCATAAAGCCGAAAATTATATACAACCCAAACGGATTCTTGATAGAGGAAATTAAATAAGTATCTTAGAACTATTATTGGATTAAATTTGTTAATAAAGCAAGAAACAATTGTTTTATTAATCCTACTTACTTATTATAATGGAAAAAACAGGTAATCATATTGAAACATTAGGCATTTTAACCAAAGAAGAGATACTTAAAACCATCGAACACAATATTGAACAAAACTCATTAGTGGTGGAAAGTCTGGAACCCTTTCCGGGGTACCATGGAGAAAACCTTCCAGTTGAAGCAAAACCAGGGTTTATTTATTTGGTTACAAATAAGAAGTATACAACAGAAACAGTTTTCAGGGCAACAAAAAAAATTAAACGGTATGTAAACTTTGAATTCGATGCTATTCCAGGTGAAATTGTTATTTATAGCGACACATATTATTGCATAAGGCTTAAAAACCTTATTAGTTTTGACCAGATTAGTGAGTTGCAATATTGGTATTTTGATGAAGGGATCCGATTTACCAAGAAAAAAAGGATAAATGCCAGAGGGTTAATAAGTTTAAAGAAAACATTCATCTTAGAAAAAATAGACAATGATATTTTTAAAGATATGGAAGATAAACACATGTATTACCTGTTGATACCTACCAATATTAAATGGTCATTATTTAAAAAGATTTCATCTATTGTGAAAAATAATTTGGATAATAGTAATTTCGATGCTGCCAGAGCTTATATTTATTTCAATGAAATTACAGATTTTGTTAGAATATATGCTAGAAATCCTTCAATTGAAAGATTGATAGATATAAAAGAAAAATATATATCTGAA
>CAZWGG010000247.1:0-7679 GCA_964633305.1 uncultured Bacteroidales bacterium | reverse complement strand
AAAATTACGTACCTAGAATTACCTATTCAACTTCATACAGTATCGATAAAGTTACATGGGTACCTCAGCTACAAACAACATATAGTCAGGGAATGCCATTAAACGGATCATTACAATGGCTAGGTCCGGATAATGACATTCCTTTTAGTTGGGGGCCAGAGTTAAGGCTTTTGGAATACGATGGCATGCTGTATGATTATGATATAAATGGGCAACTGGTGCCTTTAGGAATGGGTAATGGAATTCATGCAAATCAATATGATCCGCTTGCTTTCTTCCGAGATGGTTCTTATTTCTCTAACAAGATAAAACTTGAGGATAAAATAAACAATTTAGCCTACAATATTACTTATCATCAAGTCAAACTTAATGGTATAATCCCCGGATCAGAAACAGATAATCATTCGATAGGCATCAAAGTTAACTATAAGATGAACGGCAAAAATATAAATGGCCAATTTTACTATAACAAATCTAAAAGTAACCTGGCACTGTCCGGTTCAAACCAAGTGAGATTATTAAAATCAATATACCTTACCCCTCCTTCTTTTGATAACAGCAACGGACTAAACAAAAAGGCAATAAACAATTCTAGGACATGGCTTCTTGATAATGGAGAAATAAGATCATACAATCCACAAAATGCATTTAATCCTTATTGGTTAATTAATAATATACTTGATACGGAAAAAAATGACAGGATGATTGGTAACATGGGTGGTGAAATATATTTTTATTGGGGCAAATTGGATATTGAATTCGGGTATGATATGCAAAATACCGAAAGAAAGACCGGAATAAATCCGAATAGTATAAGTTTTGAAAATGGTATCTTCACAAAAAGAAATGAGAAATACAGGTCAATCCATAACTCATTAATTTACAGCCGAAACAATCATTACTTCTATGACTTTGAGGTAGATTGGAATGTAGGGTTAAAGGTTGACCATAATTATCGGATATTAACAAGATATGATTACGAAGGACTCGTTGATTTTAATCCAAATGATCTTCAAACACCTCTCTTTTTTCTTGATACAGCACAACACCGGCTAACTTATCTATTATCTGCATCACTGAGAATCAAATATGAAGACTATATTATTTTAAAAATAGCCAATGGCAACACCTGGTCATCTACCTTACACAAAAAGTATAATGGATATTTCAATCCGACCCTCGGATTAAATGTAAATGTTTCTGATCTTCCATTTAGAAACTTATACATTCTTGATCGTTTTGATTTAAGTATAAATTCAAACTATACTCATACCCTTAATGAAGCTCCTTTGCATTATGCATTCGGACAATATAATTCGTTGTTAACCAGTCAGGTAAACTCAAACCAGTTTTATGAACAGGAGGAAATACTGTACAATTCATTGTTAGAACCTGAAAAGCATGACAAATTCAACATTGGGATTAATGTGAGTTTACTTAACAATCGTATTCAAATGCATGCAAATTACTATTTGGCAAATACTAAAGACCAAATTGTACCATACATTGAAAATTCATCAATTAAATTAGGTAATGGAGCAGATGTAAAAGACAAAGGATATGAAATCTCCCTATACCTGAAAAAGGAATTCTATAATCTCAACAATCTGAATTGTGTGATTAATTTTACATTAGGACATTCCAATCCTAGAGTTAAAAAAGTAAATAGCTTCTATGAGAACACACCTATAGCAGGATTTTCAACCATCGGCTCATATCTTATTGAGAACCAACCCCTGGGTATAATTGTGGGGAGCCGGTTCCTTAGAAATGACCAGGGACAAATTGTTATCGGCAGTAATGGGTATCCGCTCGTAGATACAGAGTCCGGGATAATTGGGAACCCCAATCCAGATTTTAATCTTGGAATTGAAGGAATAGTTACCTGGAAAAATTTCACATTACATTTATTAGTAGATATGAGCAGTGGTGGTGACGTCTGGAATGGAACATTATCTACTCTTAATTATTACGGAAAATCCCAACTAACTGCTGATCAGCGTGAAGTTCGCGGATACTTGTTTGAAGGTGTAATGCCAGATGGTACACCAAATGTAACTCCGGTCGATTTTTCAAATCCTGCCAACGAATTGAACCAGAACCGTTGGATAAGATATGGTGAGAAAGGAGTAGATGAAGAATCAATTGTTGATGGATCATACATTAGGTTTAAGGAAGCAAAAATGGAATATAAAGCTAATTTATACAATATTCTCAATTACCAGGCATTTATAAAAATTGCATTATTTGGCCGAAATCTCTTTATATCCGATACAAAAGGCATTTACCCGGGAAACACACTTTTGAACCAACCCGAAGGAAGTGGCTTTAATTATTTTAATCTTCCCGGTACCCGTAGTTATGGGATTGCCATTGAAATGAATTTTTAATCACACGTTTTTCTAATCATTTAAAATTCTGAAATCATGAAAATAAGAAACTATATACTTGCATTTCTCGGTATAAGCAGTGTTGCTATGGCAACATATAATTTTACCTGTATTAACCAGGATGAATTTCTTAAAACCTTAAAAATAAAGCTCAAAAGCTATAATGAAAAATACCCTCTTGAAAAAATTTACGCTCATGTTGATAAACCGCTTTATACTCAGGGTGAGGATATTTGGTTTAAATTATATGTATGTGATGGTATTACACATAAACCTTCTCAGATAAGCAATGTAGTATATGCCGAGTTAATTGACCCGAAAGGAAACATAAAAAAAAGACTAACGCTCCCTGTTAAGAATGGGGGGGCAAAAGGTGATTATCATCTTGATAATGACGATCCTGGCGGTATTTATAAAATAAAAGCATATACAAGCTGGTTAAAAAACTTTGGTGAAAGTTATTTCTTTACCAAAGAAATAACTGTTCAAAAAATTGTAACCCCGCGTTTACTTATGAACCTCGATTTTGAAAAAAAAGCTTATGGACCGGGAGATGAGGTAAAAGCAAAATTCACGATAAAAACACTTGAAAATGAGCCTTTAAGTAATTACCCGGTTAAATATTCCATATCACTTAAAGGCCATGAGTTTCATACAGGGAAACAACAAACCGGTAAAAATGGAAAAGCAACCATAATTTTTTTATTGCCTGAAAACCTGGAAACAAATGACGGTATTTTAAATATAATGATCAGTTACGAAGGCAACAATGAATCAATATCCCGGTCGGTACCGATAGTATTGAATGATATTGACCTGCAATTTTTTCCTGAAGGGGGCAATTGCGTTGAATCTGTTGAAAACAAAATTGCTTTTAAAGCAGTGAATGAATTTGGTAAACCGGCAGATATTAAAGGGATCATTAAAAACTCAAAAGGAGATACGGTGCAACATTTTAAAAGTTATTACCATGGCATGGGAGCATGCATTCTTATTCCGGCTGAAAATGAAGAATATACAGCACATTTAACAACACCCAAAGGTATTACGAAAACCTATTCACTGCCTAAAGCGTTAAAGACGGGCCATGTACTTCGAGTAGACACGATTACAAATAATAAAATTTATTTACAAGTTTATGACCCGGATAATAACAATTTTAGCTTGGTGTTACAGGCAAGGGGAAAAATATATTTCACTTCAGTATATTCGGGAAAAAACAAATTTCAGCAAATTGTCATCCCTGTACAAGAATGTCCTGCAGGTATTGCCCAACTTACATTGTTTGACAATATGGGTATTGCAAAAGCAGAACGATTGGTTTTTATAAATAAGAACAAAAACCTCCAAATAAAAATATCTACAGATAAGCAGGAATACGGCCCCCGTGAAAAAGTTAAGCTGAATATAAAAACCGTTGATGAACTTAATAACCCAGTTACATCAACTATTTCGGTAGCTGTGGTAAATGAAAAAATAATAAGCTTTATGGATGATAAACAAGATAATATCCTTTCATTATTATTATTGACTTCTGAACTAAAAGGAAAAATTGAAGAGCCCTCTTTTTATTTTAAAAAAGATGAACCCAAAGCTGAAAAAGCCCTTGATTACTTGCTTATGACACAAGGATGGAGAAGGTTTACTTGGAAAGAAGTCATACATCCGGAACATAAAATAAGTCACATGCCTGAAAAAGATGGCATTATTTCGGGAAAATTAGCTAATCAATATAATTACCCTGTAAATGCCAAAGTATATCTTCTCGAAATGGGAAATCAGTGCCGTCTTGAAAAAATAAGGACGGATGAGAAAGGCAACTTTATCTTTATCGGGGCAGATCCTTCTGTTCCCAAATACCTTTTTACAAAATCGTTTTGGTTTAAAGAAAAGAACCTTCATTTTGAGCTTCATCAACAATCATTGAATGATATGGCGTTATTGCCTCCGGATATTGATATGAAAATAATTATTCCGGAAGTCATTAAACCAATGGTTACTGAAAAAGAACCTGACAATAATAATCAAACTGCAAAAAATAAAAGAGACCGGCGAGATGAAAAACCGAAAATTGAAGAAAACCAGATAAATAATATTCAACTTAATGAAGACATACAAGCGCTTGATGAAGTTGTCGTAATTGGCTACGGTTCGGTTAACAAAAAAGAGCTTACCGGGACTGTCATTTCTGTAACCACAAACCAGGTTAATGCTATGCCACCTAACCACAGTATAGAACAGGTTTTACAGGGCAGGGTCGCCGGTTTAGTAATCAACAACTCTAATGAAGTGCCCGGGGCTAAAACAAACGTGAAGATAAGGGGTAATTCAGGCATTGGGGTAACAAACCAACCCTTGTATGTTGTTGACGGAATCCCCTTGTCTCCTGGTATTGACGAAGCTTTACCCAACCTTTCTTTCCTGAACCCGGATGATATTGATGGTATTGATATTATAAAAGATGCTTCAGCTACAGCTATCTATGGATCAAGGGCTGCTAACGGGGTAATTGTTATTACTACAAAAAACGCAAATAGTTCTTTAAATAGAAAATCAAAGCAAATTCAAAACCAATATGCTTATTTGCCAGTTAATTCACGGGTATATTCTCAAACAAGGGAGTTTTACACTCCTGTATATCACTCTTTATCTGAAGATACAAAAAGAACAGATTTCCGGTCTACAATTTTTTGGGATCCCAACGTACATACTAATAAAAGAGGAGAAGCCACCCTTACTTTTTATAACTCCGACGAAATAACGACATTCAATACAATTGCAGAAGGTATTGGAAGTAACGGATTGGTGGGAAGAGAAGAATATAAATACCATACACAACTCCCGTTTAGTATGGATATAAAAATACCACCTTACATGGTGTTTAATGACACTGTCTATATTCCTTTAATTTTGAAAAATAATACAGCCAATATCATTAAAGGAAACCTTACTATTACTATTCCTTTTTGCTTAGAAACAACCAGTCCCCTGCCCGATTCCATTTCACTTGAAAAATATGAAGCAAAAACTGTATTCTTGGGTTTTAAAGTAAAAAATATCGCCGGGAGATTTAACATACAGATTACTTTTAACAGTTTAGTATATTCCGATAAATTTGAAAAAGAAATTGAAATTTTCCCTGTCGGATTTCCTGCAAAAGTAAATTATTCCGGAAATGAAGTTGAAAAAATTATAGAATTCAGTATGAATGACATCATTCCAGGATCGCTTACAGGGCGGTTCACGGCATATCCGAATGTTTTAAGCGATCTTATGTCAGGCATTGAATCCATACTGCGTGAACCTTACGGATGTTTTGAACAAACATCATCGAGTACATATCCTAATATTATGGTGCTGAAGTACATGGAAGAAACCGGAAATATTGACAAAAATATTCGTAACAAGGCGTTAAACCTCATAAAAAAGGGATACAAAAGATTAATATCATTCGAAACTTCCGAAGATGGGTATGAATGGTTCGGTTCATCACCCGCCCATGACGGACTTACAGCCTACGGACTAATGGAATTTACAGATATGAAGCATATATACGAAGGAGTTGACGAATCAATGCTTAACAGAACACTTCAATGGATACTAAAACAACGAGACGGTAACGGCGGTTTTTTTAAAAGTCAAAGAGCGCTCGACCAATTTGGCCGTGCCAGCCGTGAAGTCACAAATGCCTACTTAGTATATGCATTATCAGAATATGGTTACAAAAAGATTAAACAAGAATATAATAAGGCCCTTAATGAGGCCATGGAATTAAAAGACCCTTACAGAATGGCGCTTATGGCAAATACTGCATACAATTTGGCATTGAACACTGACGGAGACCAATTACTTGGATTACTGGAAGATAAAATAAAAGAGAAAAGTTGGGATGAAATTGAAATTGATCATTCCATAACACGATCGTATGGTAAATCACTGAAAGTTGAAACGGCTGCATTATTTGTTCTTGCTGAATTTAAATCAGGAAAATCAAATATGAAATCATTGAATAAATCTATTGACTACCTGGTACATTCAAGAGATTATGGAGGATTCGGTTCAACGCAGGCTACCATTCTTGCACTTAAAGCATTAACCGGGTATGCCAGGTTTAACCGAAGTAGCCCCGGAGGAGGAAGAATAGCCCTGAGTTATCATAACAACCTAATAAACTCGGTTGATTACACTATGAAATCGAAAGATGAAATACGGATCGATAGTCTTGAAAAATATCAGGAACAAGGACTACAATCGTTTACCGTAAAATACGAAAATACCGATAATCCTTTGCCTTATAGTTTAGATTTTTCATGGACCTCACGCACGCCGGCCAGCAGTCCTGAATGCAAAGTTGACCTGACAACAAGCATTTCAAAAGAAAATGCTATTATGGGTGAGTTAGTAAGAATTTCAGCAATCTTATCAAACAAAACAGGAAAAGGATTGCCTATGACTATTGCTGTTGTTGGCATACCCTCGGGCCTTAGTCTTCAACCTTGGCAACTGAAAGAAATACAGGAGAAAGGAATAGTAGATTTTTATGAAATACGGAAAAATTACCTGGTATTATATTACCGGCAAATGATGCCTAATGAACAAAAAGTTGTAAAGCTTGACCTTAAATCGGATATACCTGGTGTATACCAGGCACCTGCCAGTGCGGCTTATCTCTATTATACCAACGAATACAAAGACTGGGAAGCAGGTGAGAAAGTGCGTGTCAGTATAGATTGAGGTTGGTATTTATTAGTTTGTGTTATGTGCTTACTTGGCTTTTGGTTGCCAAAATGGCAACCAAAAGCCGTTTTTTTTGCAGTTTCAACAAGAAAATTAGAATATAATGTGAGTTATTTATTCAGGATTCAATGAAAAAATATCTTACCTTCTCTATACCCATAAGTTAACGGAACAACATAAGGTCTTCCATCCATGGATAATCCCAGGAACCCCAATGTTTGTCTTTTTAGTATTTTCTCTATTTCTTTACGTGGTTTATTTGCTTTTTTTGATAACATTAAGTATTTATTTTTATCTAGTAAAATTAACCGACAAAATATTAATGTAATTGTAAAAAATAGACATTCTGACAAAAAGGAGAATTAACCTGAAAATCTATCAGGAAATTGTGTGTCAAAAAATTTCTTTGGAGGTAACCCGGTAGTTGACTTAAAGTCGTGAATAAAGTGGGCCTGATCATAATAACCGCAATCAAAAGCCATTGATATATAGTTAGTTTTTGCAAGAAAACGCCAAATACTGCGTTATTCTTGCCTTGAAAATAGTCATTTA
>CAZWGG010000246.1:1688-7696 GCA_964633305.1 uncultured Bacteroidales bacterium | reverse complement strand
AGATCTCAACCCTAACTGGCTTTCCAAATAATCGTGAAAGGTTGAGCCTACCGAAAATGGTATTTCTTCTTTTTTATCGTCTTTCGAATAATTTACAGCGTTTAACCTGTATGCAGGTATTTCATCATCTTCAATATAATCTTCAAATGAAAACTCTTCCTGGTCTTTATCATTATTATCCTCTCTTGATTCCTCTTCCATTTCGGGCATATCGAAATCACTTTCATTGCCCTCTTCCAGGGCAGGGTTCTCCTCGAGTTCTTTTTTTATCCGCTGTTCTAACTGAACTGTCGGTATCTCCAACAGTTTTATCATCTGAATCTGTTGAGGAGAGAGCTTCTGTAATAACTTTTGTTGTAGTTTCTGATTAAGCATTAGTACAAAAAAATGCTTTTAAATATACTAAAATTCGGCGTTTTTTGGTGTTCTTGGAAATGGAATAACATCCCTAATGTTTCCCATTCCGGTAACGAATAAAACAAGCCTTTCAAAACCTAATCCAAAACCGCTGTGTGGCGCTGTTCCATATTTTCTTGTTTCGAGATACCACCATAGTTCTTTTTCGGGTAACCCAAGCTCTTTAATCCTGTTAAGCAACTTGTCATAGTTTTCTTCCCGCTGTGAACCTCCAATAATCTCTCCAATCTTAGGAAACAGGACGTCCATCCCCCTGACTGTTTTACCATCTTCATTTTGTTTCATGTAAAATGCCTTAATTTTTGCAGGATAATCAATAACAATTACGGGCTTCTTAAAATGTTTTTCAACCAAATACCTCTCATGTTCGGTCTGAAGATCATTGCCCCATTCGGTAGAAAATTCAAATTTTTGTGTTGAATTAGTAAGAATATCAATTGCCTGGGTATATGTTACCCGTTCAAAGCGGTTATTAATTATAAATTTAAGCCGGTCTATCAACTCCTTATCATACATACTGCTTAAAAAAGCTATATCATCATTGCACTCATCCATAACATATTGAATCAGATACTTAAGAAAATCCTCAGCCAAATCCATATTATCATTAATATCATAAAATGCCATTTCAGGTTCAATCATCCAAAATTCTGCAAGATGCCTGGGTGTATTTGAATTTTCAGCCCTAAAGGTTGGCCCGAAAGTATAAATCTTTGACAGGGCCAGTGCCCCTAATTCCCCCTCCAACTGTCCGGATACGGTAAGGTTGGTTTCTTTTCCAAAAAAATCCTTTTCAAAATCTATTGCCCCGTCTTTTGTACAGGGGATATTTTGCAAATCGAAAGTTGTTACCCGAAACATTTCACCGGCACCTTCACAGTCTGATCCGGTAATTATGGGTGTATGAAGATAGAAAAAACCATTATCGTTGAAATACTTATGAATAGCAAAAGCTAATGCATGACGGATTCGAAAAACAGCGCCAAATGTATTTGTACGAGGCCTGAGATGTGAAATTGACCGAAGAAACTCCATATTATGCTTTTTAGGTTGCAAGGGATATTTTTCCGGATCGGCTTCACCGAGAATATGGATAGTATCTACCTGAATTTCCATGTTTTGCCCTTTTCCCTGCGATTCCACCAAGGTGCCTTCAACCGCTATACATGCACCTACAGTAATTTTCTTTAACAATCCCTCATCGGTTTTTTCAAAGTCAATAACAGCCTGTATATTGTGTATTGTTGAACCATCGTTAATTTGGATAAATCTATTGCTTCTAAATGCTCTTACCCAGCCTTGCACCAATACTCTCTTATTAAAATCTGTCGAGCTTAACAAATATTTTATTCCCGTAACCTTTACTTTCTGCATAGTTTAAAATTATTTAATTTAAACATGCAAAAATAAGATTTTGAATGTAAATTCTGATTTATAATCCTCCATTATTTTTAATTAGAAAATGTTGGTAAATTTCAAATAACAAAAAAATAAAAACTAATGATTAATAGGGCAAATAATATGTAAAGTATAGGTAAAAAGATCAGGTAATACAAACATTTACATGAAAATTTCGTTAAAATTATTAACCCCATATCAAAACTAAATTTTTAATGAAATGAAAAAGGAAACAGAAAATTATCAAAGATTAATGAAATTTACACTCTTATTTTTAGCAATATTCACAACCATTAACGTATCAAGTAAAACATTTTATCTTGATGTACAATTGGCCAGCAACTGTACGGGAACTTATTCTATCGAAAGAAGGAATAACTCAGGTTCAGATGGAGATGCTTATAACAATTTACAGAATGCTATGGATGCCCTTAATGGAGGAGACACTCTTATTATCAGGGCAGGTAACTATAGCCGGACAGGTTTTGATCCACAAGATCCCACGGAGATAGGAGCATTGGATATTGGATGGAGTAACAGTTGTAATGGAACACCAAATGAACACACGGTGGTTATGGCATATCCCGGCGAGCTACCTGTTATACTTGCTGAACCTGGAAAAGATCACTATAATCCTGACCCGGGAGATATTACTTATACTCTTTCATCAAAATATTATAACAATCCTGCAATTGGGATACATGGGGAATATATTGATGTATCTGGACTTAAAACATATGGTCAAGTGACTATTACTTATGCTAATAATATCATTTTGGAAGGTTGTGATCTTGGAGGCGGAGGTCCGCATTGCTCACAGGGTAATGTTGTTGTATTAAACTATGGCGCACACGATATTATAATACGTAATAACCTCATACACAATAGTTGTTGGGGTGAAAATGATGATAATGGCTCTGCTATAATTTGTTACCATGCAAGTGCCACTATAGAGAATAATGAATTTTATGACAATTGGAAAGGCGATATCTATATTAAAGATACAGGAGGTCAGAAAGGAAGGATTATAGAGATCAGGAAGAATTTTTTTAGACCTTCTTCGATCTACGCGGACTGTGTTGGTTATATATGTCATAACCAGGCTATCGACATAGATGCTGTTTATTTACATCACAATATATTTCTTGAGAAAGGAGCCTGTGTCCAGTGGGGAACTATTGATGTAGCTGATATACCTGTAGTTCCTTATAACAATACTTTTGTAAATTGTACAGATGTTGATTTGCATGCCTGGGGCTTTGCACATCAGCTTCGTTCATATAATAACCTGTTTTATCATGATAATGGATCACAACGATATTATGGAGGACTCTACGAGGAAGATACTGCCAACTGGAATCTCTTTTATTCAACAACTAATGAAGGGCTCTGGGAATTTGACGGCGCCTCAGATAATACCCTGGCTGAGTGGCAAATACGATCTGGTCAAGATGAGAATTCTGTATACAAAGACCCTCAATTTGTTGATCCATCGGGTAACCGGCCAGAAGATTTTAAGCGTCAAGATTACTCAGGTGATGTAACAGGAAGTTCATACAGCACAATATGTGGAGCATATGAGACAGGAAATGAGACTATTGGATTAACTTCAGGAGGAAATTTGCTATTGTTAGCAGAGTCATATACATCTATTAATAACAAAGTCCATTTGGAGCAGAACTTCCCTAATCCATTTACAACTGAAACTGAGATTTCATTATACATGCCCCAGAAATACAAGATTGCTGTATTATGTATATCAAATGTAGAAGGACAGAAAATTATACAATATGATGTAGTTGAAAAAGGTAACTCCTCTTATATTGTAAATTCTAATGAACTTACTGCAGGTATTTATTTCTATTCGGTTCTTATTGACAATAAGGTAATGGATACAAAACGTATGCTGCTCATTAAAAGGTAAATTAGACAAAAAAAATTATAATAACCCTGGAAATAGTAGATTTGATAGTATTATTTCCATTACAAAAGTATTTCAATTTATAATTGAAATAAAAAAGCTGTCAAATATGACAGCTTTTTTATATGGTTCTTTATTGAATATTATATCTTATTGACATTTCAATACCTGTTCGATTTGATACTCTGCTGCTGCTTTAAATGCGCCGATAGCTGCTTTTTTATAAGCGTCACAGGCATTACTATTCTCTCCTTTTCCAGAAAATGCATTTCCTAATTCATAGTAAATCTTAGCTTTTTCTTCCGGGATATCTTTCTCATATTCCATTGCTTTATTGGCGCTTTCAATGGATTCATCCCATTTTGATTGAGCATTATAAACTTGTGAAAGCAAAAAATAAGTAGTTGTATTCTCACTATCAAACTCTAGCGAATTTTTTAAATACTTAACAGCCTCATCATTTTTTTTGCTTGTTTTTGCACTATTAGCTTTAACTAAAAAATAATCGCTCGCTAATTTCCGTGAATTTTCGTAATATTTATTGTCATTATTTGCCTTTGCAACTTCGGCTGACTTTTTTGCCGCTTTAAACAAATTATCATCATCATCTAAATTCTTATATACTACTGCAACCATGTAATATGCCTTTGTGTTATCCGGGCCTGTTTCAACAGCCTTTTTGAAATTATCGAGAGCATCGGTAAAGTTTTCCTGTTTATAGCTTGTTGCCCCTTTTACATAATACAACTGTGTTATTGCTTTCGATGCTTTTTGTTTTACATCATCATCATTATATTTATCAGCAATTTCAATTGTTTCGTTAAACTTTTCAATAGCCTCATCAATCTTCTTTTCTCTATATAATTCAGTGGCAATTTGATAATAAATAGCCGGTATCTGAGATTCTACATTGATCAAAACTTCCTCACCTTCTTCTCCTAGATTCTGGGCAATAGAAATAGCCTCATTGAAATGATTTAAGGCTTCCTCAAAATTTCCTGCCTGTTTTGATTCTAACCCGCTGTTGTAAGCTGAAATAGCATCATTTATTGTTTGTGAAAATGAAATTGTTGAAAAACTAATAAACACTACAGCCCAAATTAAAATTTTTGATATACTGTTTACTCCTTTCATGATATACAAATTTTTTATTATCAACTCAAAATTAAACCGCAAATATAATAAAGACGATTTAATAAAAAAACTTTAATTAATTGTAAGACAAAAAGAATGCCAAAATAAATTCTCATATTCAATGTTTACTAAATGATTATTTTTACATTTATTCATATCTTTAGACGGATATTTTAATTTTGCCAACGATTAGAGGATTATCATTAACCAATAGTTTATTTCAAACAAAATGCCTTTAAATTAAATTGTTGTGAAATGTCAATTTTAATTGAAAAAGTAACAAAAAAATATGGTAACCAGGTAGCTCTAAACAATGTCTCATTTCAGGTGAATACTGGAGAGATATTAGGTTTAATCGGGCCAAACGGTGCAGGAAAAACTACTTTAATGAAAATTCTTTGTGGTTTAATTTTTCCTGATTCAGGCAAAATTTTTATTAATGAAACTTCTGTGCAAGAAAATAGCCTTGCAATAAAAAAAATACTGGGATATTTACCTGAAAACAATCCGTTATACCAAGATATGTACAGTAAAGAATACCTGGAATTTACTGCAGGGATTTACAAACTTGGAAAAAAATCAAGGGAAAGAATAGATGAAATAATTGAACTAACTGGTTTGAAACCTGAAATAAACAAACGTATCGAGCAGTTGTCAAAAGGTTACAAACAAAGAGTAGGTCTTGCACAAGCTCTACTTCATAACCCAGATATTTTAATTTTAGATGAACCTACTTCTGGTTTGGACCCTAACCAGATTATTGAAATTCGTAATCTCATCTCAACAGTTGGTAAAGAAAAAACAATAATCCTATCTACACATATTATGCAGGAAGTAGAAGCTATATGCGACCGGGTTATAATAATAAATAAGGGGAAAATAGTTGCAGATGATATTCCTTCAAATTTAAAATCTAATGCAGATAATAAATTTCAATCAATTATTGTTGAATTCGACAACCCTGTTAACGAAAATGATTTAATGACTATTAAAGGAGTAAATGAAGTGAAAAAAATAAATGAGAATAATTGGGTCATTCAAAGTAGTATCGATTATGACATAAGACCGGATATTTTTAACCTTGCTGTAAAAAAAAGTATAACTGTCTTATCAATGCAAAAAAAAGATAAAAAGCTCG
>CAZWGG010000246.1:0-1678 GCA_964633305.1 uncultured Bacteroidales bacterium | reverse complement strand
TTACGTGAATTAACTATGTAATAGAATTCAAGTACAATACTTTTTATACTGGTATTTGTTAGAAAACAAATAATATATATTTTTACGAATTATTAAATTTCTAATTTCTAACTAATTTCAATAACTATGGGACATTTATTTACCTCCGAATCCGTTTCAGAAGGGCACCCAGACAAGGTAGCCGATCAAATTTCCGATGCTTTATTGGATGAATTTTTAAGAAAAGACCCTGATTCAAAAGTTGCTTGTGAAACACTTGTCACCACTGGCTTAGTTGTCCTAAGCGGTGAAGTAAAAACAAACGCATATGTTGACGTACAACAAATTGCAAGAGATGTTATTAAAAAAATTGGATATACTGAATCTGATTACATGTTTGAAGCTGATTCATGTGGCGTAATATCTGCAATACATGAACAATCGCAAGATATAAACCGTGGCGTTGAACGGGGAAAAGAAGATGAACAAGGAGCTGGTGACCAAGGTATGATGTTTGGTTATGCCAGTAAAGAAACAGATAATTATATGCCTTTATCTCTTGAACTTGCGCATAGTCTGCTAATAGAACTCGCAGACATCAGGCGTGAAAGAAAAACCATGACTTATATTCGTCCTGACTCGAAATCTCAAGTTACAATTGAATATGATGATCAGAATAATCCACTGAAGATTCACACAATTGTGGTTTCCACCCAACATGACGAATTTGATACTGATCAAGTTATGCTTGAAAAAATTAAAGAAGATGTAAAAAATATTTTAATACCAAGAGTTATTGCAAAATTACCTGAACGGGTTAAATCTCTTTTCAAGAATGATTATATATTGCATGTAAACCCTACGGGTAAATTTGTAATTGGCGGCCCACATGGAGATACAGGTTTAACGGGCAGAAAAATTATTGTAGATACTTACGGGGGCAAAGGTGCTCATGGTGGAGGAGCATTTTCAGGTAAAGATAGTTCTAAAGTCGACCGATCAGCCGCATATGCAGCAAGGCATATTGCTAAAAATTTAGTTGCAGCGGGAGTTGCTGATGAAGTGTTGGTACAAATAGCATATGCTATTGGAGTCGCAGAACCTGTTGGTTTTTATATAAACACCTTTGGTTCTGCTAATGTTCAACTATCAGATAGCGAAATTGCCAATAAAACAAAAGAAATATTTGACCTTAGACCAGGAGCTATTGTTAAACGACTTGGCTTAAAAAATCCTATATTCTCTCGTACCGCTGCTTATGGCCACATGGGAAGAAAGCCCTTTTCTGAAAATGTTGAAATAGTATTAAATGGTAAATCAGAATTGCGGGAAGTAGAATTTTTTGCCTGGGAAAAAACTGATTATATAGAAAAAATAAAACAAACCTTCAATTTATAATAATAAAAAAATAGGAAGTTTAGATTTTGTTTAAAATTTTTCTTATTTTTATTAAGATTATATATTACTTGTAAACAATTTGTAAGTAATCACAGGAAACAGGAAAAGGTTACTCTTGTTTTCTTAGTTAAATTCTAATAATAGAAATATTTTTTAGGAGGTAATAATGAAATATCCTATTTCAAAATAGGAAAATGTAATATATGAAAAATCTGAGAGTATTCTTGTACCCACTTTTTTGCTCTCATATAAAATTAATATCTTTATGTGTCACTAAATAATCACCTATTTCAGATCCTTT
>CAZWGG010000245.1:0-7720 GCA_964633305.1 uncultured Bacteroidales bacterium | reverse complement strand
GTTCTTCGAGTTGATCCAATATTTTCTCATATTCTGCTATAGGCAAGAAAACGCCAATATTATTACCATTATTGTCTTTTAATATTTGTTGGTGTAAAGCCATTTTTTCCAATAGTTTAGATTTGTGCATTTAAAAAACCCTGAATCTTTTGTTTAGCAATAAAAGCGTCCAAAAGGGAAAGTATTGGGCTTTGTTTCTCCTCTTTCATACCGGGAAACCTGTGTAAAATGTACTTTAATAGCTTCGGCAAGTTCATTCTGGGACAATCCCCTCTTTTTCCTCAATTGTTTTAACCGTTCTGCAAATGTCATGTTTATAGTTTTTGCTTCAAGTTTTCAACAGCAAATTTAGCCATAAAATCATTAATTTAATTATTTACTAAGCATATTGTTAATAAAATTATCATGGATAGTTTTTGTTTATTAGACATGTGCGCAAAATTTGTTTGCAGTATTACAAGTAAATTTTTATCAACAATGCAAAAAACAACCAACCCAATTTACAACTACCAAGAACTTCAAACCTTCTTCGAAGAAAGGATAGACCCTGGGCAAATAGCCCAACACCTGGACTACCTGCTTTACTTTGTAGTATATTACCTGCACAAGGAAAAAACGCAAGGGTTCTACCGGGAATACAGCGACATTTTTGATTTTAAGCTACTCCTTCAAAACATGGAAAAAACCAGCTAACATGGAAATAATCCAAATAAAACAACACCTGGATATCTCAACGGTACTGACCCACTACAATCTAAAACCAAACCAGCACAATATGCTCCTTTGCCCTTTCCACGATGACCACAGCCCAAGCCTTAAAATCTATCTCCAAACAAACTCCTTCACCTGCTTTGGCTGTGGGGCAAGCGGTGATGTTATCGAATTTATCCAGGTAAAAGAAAAATGCACCAAGCATGAAGCCATAACCAAAGCTTCCGGTTTTATTAACCCAATCTACTGCGCCATACCAAAACAAAATAAAATACCTCCAACCCTGGTAACACAACCAGACGAATTTACCCGCATAGCCATACTAACCAAGTACCTGCAAACGAAACCGGGTAGTTTTGGGGCTTATGATATACCAGGGAGTATTAACAGGAGAGCTAGCCAAACTGGAAACTTCGCATCTGAACCTTGAAGAAGGAAAAATATACATCCCTTCTACCAAAAGGAGCAACGCCAGGACATTTAAACTTAATCCCAACCAGGTTATGCACCTGCACCGCTATACCGCCGACTTACAACCCGGCTACTTGTTCTCCTGTGAAAAAACTTCCGATAAGGCTCATTTGACACAAAAACAATTAGCTGAAAAGCTAAATGTTAAAAGAACTTACATATCAAAAATCGAACGGGCTTCAAGTGATGTCCGGCTCTCAACTTTAAGAAAGATTATTGAAACCGGTTTAGGTGGTAAACTTCGTATCAGTGTTGAATTATAATCTACTTGATAGACATAGTTTTAATGAAAGTTAAGCCCGGTTACTTTCCTAAACCACTACTACCCTATTGTAACCCAACACGGAAAAGCAGTATTCAGGCTTAAAAAGCCTTTGTTCCACAAAACATGCCTGCAAGGGCAAGACAAGCAGGTTTAATTTTTTTTTATTTTAATTGATCATTAGCGGTAAAAAAAAAACTGCCCTTGCATGCACCACAAAAAGCCCTTTACCTTGCGTTCCGGTGGGTACTCGGTAAAGGGCTTTTTGTTTGTTTTGTTTCACACGGTTTTTTAACCCTTCATGGCACCTCCCGCTCCCCCCTGGAACCCCAATAAGGTGTGGCCGGTGGCCACGAAATTTTTTTAACAGGGGGTAGCTGCACTGCCAGAGTTAGGCTCGCCGCTAACACCCCTCGGTGCAGCCAGTCATGATAGTATTTTTTTTTTGATAAGGTATGACTGGCTGCAGCGTAAACGCCACGTACACCTTCCTTTAGTTAAACTCCCGGTGTACGGCCTCGGGGTATACTCCCCTGCTAGTCCGAGCTTACCAACAAAGTAACGACATAAAAATGAGGCTGGTGCGAGCTTTTTCAGCTCGTACCATTTTCTCTGGTATGAAAAGCCATACTGTTAATAAACAAAAAAGCTGCTGAAATCCCCTGATGCTGGTGCCCGTTACTGTTAATCAGATTAACTATGTAAAAAGGGAGGCTTTGCCCCCCTTAATTTTAATGTTCTATGATCAGTTTTTTGGATACTGAAGTACTTTCGCTTTGGAAATTAACAATATAAATTCCCGGTTTCTGATTTGATATATCAACAGATATCGATTCGGATACCTGTATATTACTATAAACCAGTTGTCCTGTGGCAGAATATATATTTATTGACCCCGGTTCAGAGACAGTGAAATCTATTTTATCCTTACCCGGGTTTGGATATATCGAAAACATATTATAGCTGTCAGGCACGCTAATCGTCACATCTTTTTGTGATGACTTGTTAGTAATCGATTTATCTATTTTTAATGTCTGAAAGCTGGAACCTCGCTGAACTTTAAAGCCGCTATTTAAGGTTATCTTGTTGGAGTAAACAAAAATTGTAGGCTTATCTGCCTGCAAAACAACATTTCCGCTGGTAACAACATTTTCACCATAAACAGGATATGGTTTATTTATATTGGTTGTTGAAGAAGTAACGGTTGTTGTTACAGGAAAAACCGGGGGATTTAGCCACAAAGGAAGCTGCTCGGTGCAAAGTCTGTAATGAACCTGCCCTAACTGACATGCGGTCATAGAAAAAACCAATTCGGACCTGAGGCTGCTCATAATATTGTTTGCCTTATAAGCTGGACTTTGCCCGTCTGATGGGCACAATTGAACGGTTGTGTATCCCATCTCGGCAATAGTAGGTATATCATCACACATACTGCTTGGAGCAGACGGTTCCGAACAATATCCAAAACCACAACTGCAGATAGTATGCGGTAATCCCAGCACATGACCTGTTTCATGCAAAAGATGAAGGGCTGTTCTGTGAATATGCCAGCTTACATTATTTTGTAAAACCGAACTCTTATAGTCTTCCCAATAACCTGCACATTTATATGCATTTATTTCACTGCATCCTAAACATAATGCTTCTCCTCCTATTATGGGATCAGGCCTGGTAAAAAGAAATACATTAATATAATTCTTTTGTTCATCAGCAGGAATAAAATCATCAACGTCTAACGACCGGTAAATACAAGCCGGGTTAGCATCGTCGTAACAGTAACTGTCACTTTGAAAATATAAGGACGGTGTTACAAGCGCGAACTGGTATTTGGCTGCAGGCGGTACCGTGGCTGTCCATAAATTTGGAGGTTGATTGCTGTTTAAAAACGCATTTGCTTTGGCAATTACTGCTGCCGCGTACTGGTCACCGTTTGCATAAGGCCCCCCGGCGTTACCATTACTGGTTGCCGTAAAATTTTGAGGGTAGTAAGGGGAAACTTTTGCAAGAAATATAAACCTGACCTTAATTACTTTATCTGTCAGGTTATATTCCTGAAACGGAACATACAGACTACTTACCTGTCCGAAAATTAAAGAATTAAAGAGCAGGCAAATTAGCAATGACAAGAATTTTAACCATTTCATAATTATTGCTGTTGTTTGCTGGTTAAACCTTCCAATTGATTCTTGATTCCTTCATTTTCTTTACTTAACAGAATAATGTAAAGCGTTAGTTCTTCTATTTTTTTCAATAAAAGATTATTCATCTCGGCCACGTTTATACCATTGGTTTCCAGCTCAGCTGCATTCGGAATTTCCGGAAGATGTTTGTTGGTATTAACATAATCTTCAACATCTTTTAACGGTAAAAGCTCATAGTTTTTATCAAATACATAATCGGCCACATTATTTACTTCTACATTTAAACTTTTTGTCTTTATCTCATCGGATTTTATCTTGCCTGTATTGATATCTACTACCTGGATTTCTTTCGACTCTATCTTTCCCGCTACTTTCAACGATGTTCCCGTATTGGAAGGATCAAGATAGTAATTAACATTATTAGACAAACCATAATAAACCCCTTTAATCTTTGTTCCTGATATACTTCCATTGGCATTTATATTCCCATTTACATTTAAAAGCTCTGAATTATCAGAAGTGCCTATGCTTATCCGGCTGAAATAGGAAATTGCCGGACTGCTTGTTCCGAATACCTGTAAATCATAAAGTTTTGGTATACTGGCGCCCATATATGGGGTCATGGTTACTTTAATCTTTTTATACCAATTATTAACTTCAAAGCCTAATTGCAGTTGAGAAGTACTGTTTACGGCTTTTGAGGCAATAACTGTATTAAAATTATCTGCCCCGTTGGCATCTGGTGAGCCATATATTGTAATTACGTTAACCCCCGATATTTTTGTCAAAATATCATAAGAAGCCATGTTTTCAATATAATACGTCGCCCCTAAATCCAAAACAACATTTAATGTGGCTGCTGATGTGGCAGCAAAATATGTATTTGCATTCGGATCATCAGTGGCTTTATTTCCTGAAGATGGAGTTCCATCTGATGTTGCAATTTTGTTACTTGCAACATTGGTAGCCGGAGTTTGCGCTGTCAATGCAGTTAAGAACATACATGCACAAAGCAATAAATAAATTTTTTTCATAACAATTAAGGTTTAAATAGAGCCTACTCTATAAGCTTTTCGGCATCCGCTTTATCCCAGTCTGGTAACGCCCGGAGTTTCAAATATAAACTACTGACCTAACAGGCAGGTTCCCCGAAAATCTCAAAATAGTCTCCCAAATGTTCAATTCGGATTTAAAAGGTTACTGAAGGCTTAAAATTCTCATAAAAATATTATTTCAGTTAACAGGTGAAAGCAATTTCATATGAGACCGAAATACGAATAATCAATCTCAGTAAGATTTTCTTTCAAACTGAATTGCCTGACAATTAACATCATAAAACACCTCTTACTTTAGACGGCAGCACACCGAAATGTTTTTTGAATGCCTGGCTGAATTTTTTTGTGTTTTCATAGCCGACCTCCATAGCAACTTCATTTACCCGGATGTTCGAAGTTTTAAGTAATTTTGAGGCATGCTGCATCCTTATGTTACGAATAAGTTCTGCCGGATTGTAGTTTGTAAGCGATTGCATTTTACGATACAGGTTGCTCCGGCTAAAAGCCAATTCGGTTGCTAATTGTTCTACCGAAAATGCAGTGTTCCCTATATTTCTTTCTATAATCTGCATACATTTCTTCATAAAGCGTTTATCAATGTCGGAATAAGCGCTTGCATTTGGCAGGGTCACCAATTCTGCATTAAATTGCCGGATAATGGCTTCACGGGTTGCCAGAATATTTTTAACCTTTAAACGAAGTAATTCACTATCAAATGGCTTAACAATATAATCATCGGCACCTGTCTGATAACCGTGTAAATTGCTCTGAATAGAGTCTTTTGCAGTCAAAAGGATAACAGGAATGTGGCAGGTACGTTCATCGGTTTTTAAAGTTTTACATAAATCAAAGCCATTCTTATTGGGCATCATTACATCACTGATAATGAGATTTGGTATATGCTGAAATGCAGCTTTAATACCTTCGTCCCCGTTTTTAGCATCATATACAACAAAATCATTTTTAAACAAATCCTTTATAAACATTCTTAATTCATTGTTGTCTTCTACAATTAAAACAGAATTACTATTTTCATCTTCATTCTCATAATCCTTTCCATCAAATTCTTCTGTAAAAGATTGGTTATCCTCATCATGAATTGTTATTTCAATGGCCTTTCCCTCAATTATTTCGTATTCATTTAACGGCAATCCAACTTTGATAACAGTACCCTTTTCAACAATGCTGTTAATGAAAACATTACCTTTCATAAACCCAACCAGTTCTTTCACATAAGCGAGTCCAATACCTGTTCCCTCAACCAGTTTATCTGATGTAACCTGGTAATATCTGTTGAAAATACTATCGATTTGCTCATGTGGGATACCAATGCCATTGTCTGTAACAGATACATTTAAAATAGTTTCTGATAATTCTAATTTAATCTCAATCACCGTATTTTCGTAACAAAATTTTAAAGCATTCGAGAGCAGGTTGTTAAGAATTTTACCAACCTTATCCTTGTCAAAAGATGCTACTATAGAGGAATGGTTTGAAATGAACTTCAATGTGTTATTTTTTTTGTGGCATAAGCTCTCGAACGATGAAACGATACTTAAATAATAATTGATAATATCTGATTTTTCGAGGTTTAATTGTAGTTTTCCAGCATCAAGTTTCTGAAGGTCCATGATTTGGTTGGTCAAATCATTTAATTTTAAAGCATTGTTGTAAATGTATTCCAATTGTTTTCGAAATTCACTATTATCAGACTCTGTTTTCAGAAGGTCTTTTACTGGATTAAGGATAAGTGTTAACGGAGTACGGAATTCATGCGAAAGGTTAGCAAAGAACCTGAGTTTCATTTCATCTGATGCATGCAATTCATTGGAGATGCGCTTAATCTCATCCTTTTGCCGCTCTATTTCTTTTTTCTGTTGTTCTACTTTTTCCCTTTCTTTCCGGTAACTATGAACAAAATACATTTGTTCAACAAAAATCATAACAGCACAAAAAATAATCGCACTTGAAATATCTACAAACCTAAATTGATCATTTTCATATTTAACAAATAAATCAGGATAATTAAATTCCAGGTAAAGAAGAAGAAAAAAATTAATCAGAAAGAACAAAAAAACCAGAATCCGGTTTTTACCAAAAATAGGCACCATTACCAGCAAAAGTATTAGAATAAAGTAACCTGCCCCAGCTGTTCCTTCTGAAAAAAAAATATAAAAATCTGTAAACAAAATTGATATAAGCCACAGAATCCAGTAATGATTTTCTTTAAGAATACCGAATCTTACAATGTAATAAAATATGGTCGCAGTTAAGAAAGCAGCGATTGTGTATATAATTAGTTTAAAATCAAAACCCAAATAATAGTTTAAAAAAAGACTTGTAAATGCAATAAGCCATACAATAAAAAACACCAAAGAGGCAATTCGGCGTTCGAGGTTATAAATAGCTGCATCTCCAACAATATGCGATATTAAACCCGATACAGTTCCCCTTATTTTTACTGCGATATGCTCAGAACTCTTCATGTCTTATATGTTCATTGTTAATCAAAGTATTCAGCGGGATTAACTTTTTTATCATGCACCCACACTTCATAGTGTAAATGCGTACCGGTTGAGTAGCCCGATTTACCTACATAGCCAATAATGTCACCTTGTTTAACTTTTTGCCCTTTTTCAACATTAAAACCAGATAGCTGGGAATATAATGTTGAATAGGTTTCGTCATGTTTAATAACTATATAACGGCCATATCCTTTTCCCTCTTCTTCAAATTTTTTCAGAACCACAGTTCCGTCGGCGGTTGCCAGCACAGGAGTCCCTGTTTTTGCTGCAATATCTATTCCTTTGTGCATTTTATACTCGCCTGTTATCGGATGTATTCGCATTCCGTAACCCGATGAAATCCTGATAAAGTCTTTTTTATTTACAGGGAATATGCCCGGAACATTCTCGTTATGTAATGATGAGTTTGAAAACGAAAAGAAAAGGGAAACGAGCAATGGTAATAATATGAAATAGTAATATTTTTTAGATTTTGTACTTGTTTTTTTGGTTATCATCTCTCTAAGTAGTCTTTGCAAGAAAACGCCAAATACTGCGTTATTCTTGCCTTGAAAA
>CAZWGG010000244.1:0-7724 GCA_964633305.1 uncultured Bacteroidales bacterium | reverse complement strand
AAGCCTTCGAAAAAATCACCATCAGCCCCATTCACAACATCAACTCTTCAACAGGAAGCAAGCAGAAAATTAAGATTTTCAGTTACGCAAACCATGATGATCGCCCAAAAATTATATGAATCGGGTAAAATCACTTATATGCGAACCGACTCAGTTAATCTATCTCAATTAGCCCTAAATTCGGCAAAAAAAATCATTTCAGAACAATATGGAAAAAATTATGTAAACATAAAAAATTTCAAAACAAAAACTAAAGGAGCCCAGGAAGCCCATGAAGCAATACGTCCCACGTACATGAATAAACAAACTATCACAGGCACAGATGCAGAAAAAAAACTCTATGATTTAATTTGGAAACGCACCGTGGCATCTCAGATGAGTGACGCCATACTCGAAAAAACCACTATTACTATCGATATTTCAAATGATAGTGAAAAATTCATAGCAACTGGTGAAGTTCTTAAGTTTGATGGATTTTTAAAGCTGTATATTGAATCAACTGACGATGAGCAAGAAGAAAAATCACAAGGATTGCTCCCTCCTCTTGATGTTAATGAAAAACTGGAATATTTAGCAATTGATGCTGTCGAAAAATTTGCACACTATCCTCCACGCTATACCGAAGCCAGTTTAGTAAGAAAACTTGAGGAGCTGGGAATTGGTCGTCCTTCGACTTATGCACCTACCATATCTACTATACAACACAGAGGGTATGTTTTAAAAATTGATAAGCCAGGCCAAGAAAGAAAATACACATGGTTAAAGCTATTAGAAAATAAAATTTCGGAAAATGAGAATACAGAGATTTATGGAACCGAAAAAGCAAAACTTTTCCCCGATAATACAGGAATTGTGGTCAATGACTTTTTAGTAGAATATTTTAAAGAGATTCTTGATTACAATTTTACAGCGAGTGTTGAAATAGAATTTGATGAAATTGCAGCTGGTAAAAGAAACTGGACAGATATGTTACAAAAATTCTACCAGAAATTTCATCCTCAAGTTGAAAATACATTGGCCAAATCAGAATTAAAAAAAGGAGAAAGGTTACTTGGCACTGATCCTGAATCAGGAAAACCGGTTATTGTTAAAATGGGAAGATATGGGGCAATAGCTCAACTTGGTGAAAACACTGAAAAAAAGGATGACCCGGAAAGACCGAAATTTGCAAGTTTGCGAAAAGGTCAAAACCTGGAAACAATAACTCTTGAGGAAGCACTTCAGTTATTTAAGTTGCCTAGAACCATTGGCACATATGAAGGTGAAGAGATAGTTATAGGAATTGGGAGATTTGGCCCTTATGTACGTCACAACTCAAAATTTTATTCTCTAAAACGAGGAATTGATGACCCTTATTCTATTGAATCTAAACGCGCTATTGAGTTAATTGAGGAAAAAAGAAATGCAGAAAAAAATAGAATAATCAGAGAATTTAAAAAAGAAAACACAGATATGAAAATCTTAAATGGAAGATGGGGACCTTACATTAGCTTAAACAAAGACAACTATAGAATTCCCAAAGATAAAGATGCCTCCTCTTTAAGTTATGATGATTGTATGGAGATAATTCAAGAAGCTGAAAAAAAGAAGAAAAAGAAAAATTAATAGTCTGTGATTAAATGAACCTTAATGATTACTTTGATCCTGTAGCGCTTGATAAGCCTAAAGATTATTTTATAACAAGCGATTCAATCTTCGGAAAGAATATTAAAATAAACACTCCTAGTTCACCAATTGGAGAAATAAGTGATTATCAAATAGCTCTTTTGGGTGTTACAGAAGATAGAAATTCAAATAATCAAGGAACATCTCTTGCTCCCGATAAGATAAGAAACAAACTTTACCAACTCTATCGAGTTAATAATAAAACAAAAATTATTGATCTTGGAAATGTTAAACCGGGCAATACTTTTTCAGATACATACTTCGGACTACAGGATGTAATTCTTGAATTGCTAAATAACCAAGTAACATTTATTATTCTGGGTGGTTCTCAAGACTTAACTTATGCTTGTTATGAAGCATACGAACAGATTAAAGACACAATAAATCTTGTAACAGTAGATTTTACAATAGATATAAATACTTCAACTTCAGGTTCGGAAAACTACTTATCAGATTTACTTAACAACAAAAAACTTTTTAAGTACACAAATCTAGGCCATCAACAGTATCTTACAGATAAATCAAATCTTGAACTTTTAAATCGACTATATTTTGAATCTGTTCGTCTGGGGAATCTTAAAAATAAACTTTTTTTGACTGAACCGGTCTTACGTGATGCAGATATTGTAAGTCTTGATATTGGAGCAGTGAAACATGCCGATGCACCGGCACGAATTCATACCTCTCCTAACGGATTCTTAGCAGATGAAATATGTCAGATTGCCCGTTATTCTGGAATAGGAGATAATGTTTCATGTTTTGGTATTTATGAGATCAATCCAAAATTCGATATAAACAATCAAACGGCCCACCTTGCTGCACAGATAATCTGGTACTTCATTGACGGCTATTCCATGCGCAAATCAGAAAACCGTATCGGAGAAAATAAGGATTACAAAGTATTTTTTGTAAGCCACGAGAATATGGAACATGATTTAACCTTTTATAAAAGTTCTAAAACAGAAAGATGGTGGATGGAAGTACCTAGTATTAAGAGTGGGAAAAATATATATATTGCATGTTCCCAGGAAGATTACGAACAAGCCTGTAATCATGATATTCCTGATCGTTGGTGGAAATCTTTCCAAAAAATTAATTGAGTATATAGGCCTGGCTTTTCTTAAAATCTTAAATAGTCTTAGTTGAAGACAACTATACTTAAAAAAATCTTATCGCCTTCTCTAAACAATAATTACAAAAAAAATCAGTTTTAAAAGTAACTTTCTTTAAAGAAATAAGTATAAAATATTGATTTATTTTGTAAATTTAATTATTAACAGTTGCATGTTAATTTTAATTTGTATGAATACAATATTTTTACTTATTTTACTTTTTAAGAGGAGTATAGTTTCGAAAGGAACTGAAAGTAAGAAAGTAAAAATATGCGAAGTTTACTAATTATATTATTAATATTTTTTATACTAACTAATATCAACGGTCAACAAGATTACCAAGTGAGCCAGTTTATGTATGATCAAATATCGATTAATCCAGGCTCTGCAGGAAATAAAGATATGGCCTGCGTTAGTGGAATATTACGCAATCAATGGACTGGGATTGAGGGTGCTCCAGAGGATATTATCTTAAATGGAAGTGTTCCATTCAAACTTTTTAAAAAAGACCATGGCATTGGTCTTTCCATTTACCGGGAAAAAATTGGCTTTTATGAAGACATTGCACTAAAAGTAGCTTATGCCTACAGAGCTAATGTTGGAGATGGAAAATTAGGAATTGGTGTTGGGGTAAATATTCAAAACAGGGGACTAAACCCAACATGGGAGATTCCTGAAGGTTCGGATTTATTTACAGATGTAGAACAAGATAATGCAATTCCATCGGAAAATGAGGAAAAAGTATTTGCTATTGACGTGAGCGCGGGTATTTTTTATCGTACTGAAAATTTATATTTAGGCATTTCATCTACACATTTGAATGAAGCTAGTTTTAAATACTTTAAGGAAAGTATAAATAATGATATCACAAAACCAATTAAAAGGCACTATTACATCACTTCGGGATATACAGTTCAACTATCAAATCCTTCATTTGAAATTGTGCCCGCTGTCTTAATACAATCTGATGGAAAAATACATAAATTTGATTTAAATACTGTCTTAATATACAATAAAAAGTTTTGGGGAGGCGTTACTTATAGACTAGGAAGTTCATTAACCGGTATGATTGGTTTTGAAATACTAAACGGGGCAAGAGTGGGATTCGCATACGATTTCCCAACAACAGATTTAATGAAATACTATAAGACATCATATGAAGTTGTTGTTAACTATTGTTTTAAAATAGGAGTTGACAAAACTCCACAAAAATATAAAAGTATTAGGTTTTTATAAAAAAATGGCTAATTTTAAGTTTAAATAAAGAATAGAAGGATTGTTGATTCAGATAAATACCTTTGATTATGAAAAAAATAGTTTCGAGTTGTTTCGTATTCGCTTTATTAATTATTATTAGTAGTTGTTCTTCTAATTTCAAAAGCGGTGAGCTAACCGGTGTTCCGGGAAGATCAAAATTTTTTGAACCTGATCCGTACGGTATGGTATTCGTTCCTCAAGGTAGTTTTACCCAAGGCATTAATGATCAAGATGTTGCTTGGGCACAAACAGCATTTTCCCGAACAGTAACTATTGACCCATTTTGGATGGATGAAACAGAAATTACAAATAATGAGTACCGGCAGTTTGTTTTTTGGGTAAGAGATTCAATAATGAGAAGAATGTTGGGCGAACAAATTGATGATTTTGTTATATCGGAAGATGCCTTTGGGAATCCGATTGATCCTCCGGCAATTAACTGGGATATCAGGATTGATTTCAGAGACGAAGAAATTAATGAAATCCTTAGTGATTTGTATCTAGCCGACCAAGAAAGGTTCTATGGCAAAAAAGAAATTGATACTAGGAAACTCATGTATGAGTATTTTTGGATTGACTTAAAACAAGCTGCTTCAAAATCAAACAGGTACAACTTTGAAACAAAACAATATGAAGGATTTATCATTAATAATGATGGAGAAAAAATAGAAATAAAAGACAGATCATCTTTTGTTATCAGGGATGTTGTTAATGTATATCCAGATACTTTATGCTGGATTGCAGATTTTACTTATTCGTTTAATGAACCCTATACTTCACAGTATTTCTGGCATCCGTCCTTCGATAACTATCCGGTTGTAGGAGTAACATGGAAACAAGCTAATGCATTTTGTATCTGGAGAACCCAATTATTAAATTCTATATTAAGAAGCAAGGGACAACCGGGTGTGAGCGACTATCGCTTACCCATAGAGGCAGAATGGGAATATGCAGCCCGTGGTGGTCTCGATCATTCAATGTATCCTTGGGGTGGTTATTATACAAGAAACAAAGAAGGTTGTTTCCTGGCAAACTTTAAACCATTGCGTGGAAATTATGCTGATGATGGGGGTGTAATTAGTATTGCGGTAGGAACATATCAACCTAATGAATATGGTTTATATGATATGGCAGGTAATGTTGCTGAATGGACAATTACAGCATTTGATGAATCATCATATATTTTCTCACACGATTTGAATCCTGATTATCGATACAATGCACGACCTGATGATCCTCCTGTTAAAAAAAGAAAAGTCATAAGAGGCGGATCATGGAAAGATATTGGATATTACTTGCAAAATGGAACAAGATCATATGAATACCAGGATACAGCAAAATCATATATCGGATTCAGATGTGTACGACCATACTTAGGAACATAATGAAAACAATTATAATTAATAATATCATTACAATCATTTAATCTATCTTCTCTATGGCAAGTTTAACGGATATAGTTCAAAGTTCGGGCTGGAAAAATTTTATGGCCAAATTATACGGCATTGGAGCTTCAGTAGTTATTATTGGTGCTCTATTTAAAATCAGGCACCTTAAAGGTGCAGACATTATGCTAACCCTTGGCTTATGCACAGAAGCAATAATATTTTTCTTCTCTGCATTCGAACCATTGCATGAAGAATTGGATTGGACACTTGTATATCCTGAACTTGCAGGCATGAGTGACCCAGACGATATCGAACATTTTAAAGACAATCAATTCATGGAAGGAAGACCCATTGAACGAATAGAGAACATGCTTGGCGATACGGCTATTAGTGATGAAGCAATTAGAAATGTGGGTGATGGCCTTTCAAAGCTTGGAGAAACAGCTAACAGTTTAGCGGAAATATCAAATGCTACAGTTGCTACAAAACAATTCTTAGGAAATTTAGAGAATGCTGCGAATTCCATAAATACAATGAATGAAGCCTATAGTTCTTCAACCGAAACTATTACACAATCGGCAGGCAATTTGGCTAATGCTTATTTACAATCAGCAAATGCAGTATCCAAATCCGGTTCAAAAGTGGCCGAATCGTATTTGCAAATAGCAGAAACGATTAAAAGTGAACAGAATAACATAACACAGGGAGGTAAAATGTATGAGTCGCATTTGGAATCGCTGAATAAAAACTTATCTGCCCTTAATGCAGTTTATGAATTACAGATCAAAGATGGAAATGAACATATGAAGGGTGCTCAACAAGTATACAGTGGTCTGGAGGACATGATTAAAAAATTAAAAGATTCGGTGGAAGAAACAAATAAATATAAAGAAGAAATTGCAAAATTGCGAGATAACCTTTCTTCTTTAAATACTATATATGGTAACATGCTTTCAGCTATGAATGTAATGACTAAATAATATAATTGTTTTTGACAGAAAAGATTTTTAAGGAACTGATATGGCCCACGGTAAAGAAACTCCGAGACAAAAAATGATAGGTATGATGTATTTAGTGCTTACAGCACTGTTAGCACTGAATGTATCTACCAGTGTTCTCGATGCTTTTAAAATCATAGACGAAGGACTGTGCAAAACTCAGGCCACATTACTTACAAAAAATTTAGAAGTTTATCGGAGTTTTGACCAACAAGAACAGCTAAATGCCAAAAAGGTAAAGATATGGAGGAAAAAAGCCTATAGCGTTAAAGACAGGGCAAATAGTCTTTCACAGCATATTCAAGACTTAAAATTAACGGTTTTGAAAGAAGCCGAAGCCAGAAATCCAGAGGCTTTTGAGAATGATGAAATACATAGAGATGAAGTTAAAGCAGTTACCGATTATGACACACCTTACAGATTAATGATTGGAAAATCTGGTCTAAATTCTAATAGTGAAGCTACAAAACTGAAAAAAGAAATTGAAGATTTTAGAGAATTCTTATTAGAATTTATCCCGAAAGATGATACTAAACTCAGGCATTCAATTGAAAGTAGCTTGGAAACTGAGCCTCATCAAGAGAAAAAAAGAAAATCAAAAGAGGAATTATCATGGGAACTACACAAATTTGCCCATTCACCATTAATGGGCTTTATGGCCATTATGTCGAATTTGCAAATTAATGTCAGAAATGCCGAATCGGAAGTAATTAACTTCCTTTATTCACAAATCGATGCTGGAGCATATAAGTTTAATAAGCTTCAAGCAACAGTAATACCTAATACAAATTATGTATTAAAGGGAAGTGAATACAATGCCCGGATATTCCTTGCCGCTACTGATACAACAAAACCTCCAAAGGTATTCATTACTGAAAACCCACGACCATATGAAGAGTTTCGGGATGAAAATGGAATTGTAAACTACAGGTTAAGAAGCGACATAAAATATGATAGTTTACCTGTTGAACAGGGACAAGCTATTTATAAAAGAGCCGGTACAGGTATAGGATTTAGAGAATGGGGAGGTATTATTGAAATACAAGGGCCTGGAGGAATAATACGCAGGCCTTTTAAAGAAACATACCAGGTTGCAGAAGGAAGTGTTGTGGTCTCTCCGACAAAAATGAATGTATTTTATCTTGGAGTTGATAACCCTGTAGATATTTCAGTTGCCGGGGTACCAGCAGATAAAATTAGTGCAACAAATACTAATGGAGGAATAATAAGATCAAGAGGTTCATGGATCGTAAGACCCAGAAGGCCTGGAAACAGCATGATTAGGGTGCAGGCTGAGATTGATG
>CAZWGG010000243.1:955-7747 GCA_964633305.1 uncultured Bacteroidales bacterium | reverse complement strand
AGGAATGACGTATGAAGATTATGTTCAGTTTGCGATTTTGCATCCGCTGGGTATTTACGATATGCATATAGGAAAAAGCTTCTATAAAGATAAATATCCTAACGAAGTTAACTATTATGAACTGGAACCCACAAGTTGTTATGCCTACGATGGATCAGGAAATATTGTTCCTCTTCCCTATGGAGGAAATAATATTGAATTGTTAGGTGCTGCAGGAGGTTGGATTGCATCTGCACCTGAATTAATGAAGCTAATAGTTTCTCTTGATGGATTTTCCAGTAAACCAGACATACTCCCTGATAGATCTATAAATATTATGACCCATTCAAATGGGCGAACAAAGAAATTAATCGGTTGGAGAGGTTCAGATGGACATGGTACCTGGTGGAGAACAGGAACGCTTGCAGGTACTTCTGCTCTTATTATGAGGCATAAAAATGAGATTAACTGGATTATATTACTGAATACAAGCACAAAAAACCGCTCAAAAATCCATAACGATGTTTCCCGTACTATGTTCAAAGCACTACGACAAGTTGAACAATGGCCTGAATATGATCTATTCACTACCCATGCCGAAGTGAAATCGGAAAACATGTACACGGAGAAGTAAAGAAGATGGTATTGTTGAAAATCTAAACCATTTTTGTCATTTTAAACAATGTAAATTACTTTTTTCACGATTATTTTAAGGTCAAATAAGATTACTTATTTTGTTTTAAATTCAAGCAGTACAAAAGCACCTGTGTCATTATTATTTCCAACTATAATGTTGCCTGAATGTGTATCCATGACCAGTTTAGCAAAATGAAGATCAATTCCTATATTTATGTTCACATGATATTTACCGGTGACAAATGGAGGAAAAGACTGATCTAGCATTATATCAGGAAATCCTTTGCCTTTGTCGTTAACCCGAACAAAAGCAATATCTTCATTTTCAGAAATTTCAACAATAACTGTTTCATTTTCAGGAGAATGTTTTATGGCGTTACCAATTATTATTTTTAAAATTTTTTTTACATATTTAATATCTGCGCTTATTTGAAGGTCTTTAGATGTATGTATTGCTTTAAGAAGAAGATTTTTACTTTCTGCCTGTTCTTTCAAATCGGCAATACAATGATTTACCAGCATTATAATATCTACTTTTGAAATATTAAGTGCTTTATGCCCTTTTGTTCGCAAAATTGAAACATCTAATGTCAGGAAAGAAAAATGTTCTAGTCTTTTAACCGATCTATCAAGCAAATCCAACATTTTTTCGTCACTTTCAGGCGATTTGTGTTCTTTAATAATCTTAATTGAGCCTAGTATACCATTTAAAGGTGTACGTATTTCATGGCTGATAATATTTATAAATTCTGTTTTAGCACTGTCCAGCACTTCTAACTGCTTTAGCGCTTTTTCAAGTTTTTTATTAGCATTGAACAATTCACTAGTTCTTTCAGCAACTTTTTGTTCCAATATTTGGTTCATGTTTTTTACCTGGTCTGTATTGTACTTAAGTTGAAGTTGAGTTTTCACCCTTGAAAGGAGCTCTTTTGAGTTGAATGGTTTTGTTACATAGTCTTGTGCACCAGCATCAAAACCAGCAACTATCTTATCCTCTTCAACAAAAGCTGTCAAAAATATAACGGGAATTTCGCTAAGCTTGCTATCCTTGCGCATTGCCTTGCAGGCTTCATAGCCATTCATCACCGACATATCGATATCTAAGAGAACCAGGTCGAAATCGTAATCTTTTTGAAGCAAGTTGAGTGCTTGCCTTCCATCAGTAGCATATCCAATCGAATAGCCGGTTTTTTTAAGTATATTACCTATTACCTGGATGTTTTTAAGGTTATCGTCCACTACCAGTATTTTAAACTGCTTTTCCATTTCCATTTCAGTATTTTTTTGTTAATAATTTTATTTCTTCAATTACTTTCGGGAAGTCATTAAGAATCTCTGAAAGTTTTTCTATATCAAAATTATCAGCACACGAAACTATTTTATCTCCGTAATCAACTATGGCATTGATTGAGTACTTTTTTCCGAGCAAAGTCAACTGTTTACCGAAATTTTCAATTTTATCTATCATCTTTTCTTGTAAAACTTCTTTGTAAGATGAGAATAATTCATTTTCGAGACTTTGTATTAAGACAGGCAATTGTTTTTTCTGTTCTTCTGACAATTTATAAATACGTTTAGGGATTTTCTTTACATCATCAAGTTTATTTACAGTTGTATAGTTAAGGAATTTCTTCAACGATTCATGCAAATCTGCCAGATTTAAAGGCTTAAATAAATAATCACTAAATATTGATTCATAGCTTTTCATTACATTCGTTTTGAGAAAAGATGCCGTTAATGCTATAATAGGTATGGTTTTGGTAACCTCCTGGTTTTTAATTTTCTGTGCCGCTTCATATCCGTTCATTTCCGGCATTATCAAATCCATGAATATAAGGTCGTGATGGTATTGCATAGCTATCTTGATAGCTTCTTCACCATCCTCGGCTTCAAAAAAAGTAAATGGTGAATATTCCAACACATTTCTAATGAGTTTGCGGTTAATTTTGACATCGTCACAAATCAATATTTTGGCTTTTTCAAACACTATTGATTTAGGATCAAAAGCAATTTTACTTTTATTACTAATTTTTTGTTTACATACTTCAATATTCGAAAAGGTAATTTTAAAGATACTGCCTTTACCTAGTGTGCTTGAAAGCTTTATACTACCTCCCATCATTTCAACCAATCTTTTCGTAATGGTAAGACCCAGTCCTGTACCTCCATATTTTTTTATGCTTTGACCTAACTGTTGTTTGAATGCTTCAAATATTAATTTATGCTGACCGGCAGGAATGCCAATACCTGTATCAGAAATTGTTATCAATAAATCTATTTTGTCAACATTTTTGTTTTTTAACTTTTTATCTAACAATAATTGAATACTTCCTTTGTCTGTAAATTTTACTGCATTACCTATTAAATTGAAAAGCACCTGACGTACGCGTACTTCATCAAGCATAAGCAATGTTGGAATATCTCCAGTCTCTTCAATAAAGAAGGAGAGTCCCTTTTCCTTGATCTTGGAATTAAATATTGTATTAACATCTTTAATAATATCATGAATATTAGTCGGTGCTAATTGAGTTTTAAGCTTTCCAGCTTCTATTTTGCTTAAGTCGAGTATGTCATTTATTATTTTAAGCAAGTTTTTACCACTTGAAAGAATTGAATCGACTTGGGATTGCTGTTTTTCACTTGTTACTGTTGTTGCAAGCAGTTCTGAGAAACCTATGATAGCGTTCATTGGGGTACGAATTTCATGTGACATATGAGAAAGGAATTCACTTTTAGCATAATTCGCTGCTTCTGCGGCTTCTTTTTCTATACGAAGTTCTTCCGCTTGTTTATGCTCGGAGATATCTTTTCCTATTCCCCGAAAACCTTTGAAATAGCCTTGTTCATCAAAAATAGGTAATCCACTTGTAGTCAAATAGATTTCTTCTCCAGTCTTAGTCAGGGCACGGTATTCTAAATCTTTAACAGGTGCCCGGTTTACGGATGAAGCTTCGAATATATCGAGCACCCTTTTAGTTTCTTTGGGCGATATAAAATCAAAAATAGTTTTTCCTATAAGTTCTTCTTTGGTATATCCTAAAATTTCTTGAACTTTTTGTGAACAATAGGTATATTTTCTTTTTTCGTCAGTTTCCCATATCCAGTCTGCGCTGCTGAATGCAATATCTTTAAAACGCTGTTCAGACATTTTAAAGTCTTTCGTTCTTTTTTCAACTTCTTGTTCCAGGGTATTGCTATATTCTTCAAGGGCTTCGTTCGATTTTTTCAATTTCAAAGTCATTTTATTGAAAGAGTCTGCCAGTTCTCCAATTTCATCCTTTGTTTTAACTATTATTTGTGTGTCTAAGTTGCCTTCACCTATTTTAATAGCTGCGTCTCTCAGTTTTATGATTGGTGTTGTTATTTTTTTTGAAAGGTAAAAACCAGCCCCTATTGCTAAAATTACACTCAAAAGTATTACCCCTCCTGCAAGCATAAGCATCCGACTTATTTCGCTATAAACCTCACTAACAGACATCTCAATCACAACTGCCCAATCGGGCATACCAAGGGGTACATAATTAGCTACAACATCGGTGTTTCGTATGCCTTTTGATATGGTAATGCTGCCTTTTATAAATTTGCTATCTCCATTTACAAATTCAGCTACTTTCTTCACATGGATTAATTTTTCTCCTTTTAATACGCGGCTGATATCGCTAAAAGCTAGAAGATTACCTTCCCTGTCAACCACATAAGCAAGTCCATTATTTCCAATTTTTAACCCACCTACCAATTCCCACATGAACTTTAAGTTCACCTCGGCTACCAATATTCCTTTAAGATCACCAAAAACATTCATAACAGGAACAGCCATTATTATCATAGGTTCGTTGGTTAATTTATCAATATATACCGAACTGTTATATGTTTTTCCTTGGTTTACTTTAAGAAATATTTCATTAGTTATCTGTTCTGATAATTGAATTGACCAAGCACTTGACAGACGAGAAACTTTTACTATCTCTTGTTTTAACGTGTCTAATAAAACCGCCCCGCGAAAAATTGGTTCAATACCCAGTAGCTTGTCCAAGGTAAGTTTTTGCTCTTCTTTGGTGGCTATCATATTACCAAATTTTGCTGTTGCCTCCAACACTTTGAATTTCTCCTGGAGAAAAGCTTTGACCGTATTGGCGGCATTCTGAGCAACGACTCGTTGCTGATAGGCAATGGATTTTTGTTGGGTTCGAAGGTTAAAGAATGTTTCTAAGCTGATAGCAATTATCAAAACTATCAGGCTCAAGACAAAAAAAGTAATAGCTAAAGTAACTTTTATGCTTCTGAAACGACTTATTTTTTTTGTTTCAATTTGCATAAAACATATTTTCTAACGAATTATTTTAACTGCTCCTGCTAACAACCCCTCGCTTACTTGAAGTCCAAGAGCTTGAGATGCTTTATAATTCAGGCATAGCTGATTCTCTGGTGTTACCAGTGGAATTGTACCAGCAGGAATACCTTTGAAGATTTTATCAGTTAAAGGTGCAGCCATTTTACCCATTTCAAATTCGTCAGGAGTAAAACTAAACACAGCGCCAAAGTCCAGCGTCCAGGGCAAACCTCCGCCGACCATTATGTGATTTTTATTGGCAAATTCAATGATTACCTTAAATACATTTGGTGATTGAGAAAAGCCCTCCGGCAAAAGCAGGATAGCATCTATGTCAATATTGCCATGAGTGGCCAGTGACTGCAGGTCAGCTTGAAGTCCTTCTATTTTAGTATTGGGGGCTTCCAATAAAGTTATACCTTTTGACGACACCGCTTCGCGCAATACTTTCAGCATGAGGGGTGAATTAGGATAAGCCGGGTCATAAGTTACCCAAATTCGTTTGGTCTTTGGCTTCATTTCAGTAATGATATCCAGATGCTTAATCACATTATCTGAACCAGGGAAGCGCACGCCTGTCATATTCCCCCCCGGATTGCTCACACTTTCTATCTGAAAATTCCCTTCGACCTCACACATTGAAAAAACCAATGGAATGCCTGTTTCCTTGGCTATCCTGTGCGCCGTAACGCTTGCCCTGGTTGGAAAAGTAAAGATCAAAACAACCTTATCTTTTATGAATTTCTTGATAGCTTTTTCTTCCCCTTCTGGATCATTGTTTTTTACCTGCAAATCATCAAAAACGTTTTTACCCTCTACATAACCCAATTCCTTCATTCCAGCCTTAAAGCCATCTGCAATACCGATCATAGGGGAAAGGCTGGTCATAACACCAACCCGGTACTTCTTTTTTGAAGCTCCACTGCACCCATTCAAAAAAATAACTGCAATTAACAAGCCTGTAAATAAAACAAGCAATATTGTTTTTGTAAGTCTTTTCGTTTTCATCTTCTTTCCTTATTTATCCATTACTATATTATATTCTTACAATCTGTATCTGTATTATTAGCGAATAATTTCGTCTGCACTGCTTAACAATCCCTCACTAATGTTTAGTCCCATTTTTTTAGCTTTTTTATAATTAATTTGTAAAAAATTTTGGGCTGAAACAACTGGAATATCACCGGCTTTAGCACCCTTAAGAATTTTATCAGCAAGGATGGCAGCTTGTTTGCCTTGAGGAATATTTTGAGGTATCAAGCTAAAAAGAGACTCATATTCTCCCTCCGACATAAATGTTCCGCCAATCGGAATTTTATGTGTATCAGCAAACTTACCCAATACTGAAGATGCAGCAGGTGTTACCAAAAGTGGTTCAGCTATAAGAAGTATAAAATCTGTTTTGCTATTTATCGATTTAACCTGCTTATTTAGTTCTGCTTCAAGTTCTTCCGCATTGTTGGCATGAATTTCTACAAGGGATAAACCTGTTGCTGCTGCGACAGGTCGCAAGGCCTCTAACTGGAGCGGTACAATAGGATAATCCATATAGGGTATCAAAATTCGCTTGGTGCCAGGTGCTATCTCCTGCACGATTTCAAAGCGCTTGAGTACAATGTCAGCGCCTACCCAGCGGACACCGGTGATATTTCCGCCTGGTTTGTGCGCACTATCTATCAGCCCGGTATTTTCTGTAAAAACATTGGCAAAAACTACAGGAGTATTTTTACCTAGTGTAGCAGCTTTAGCTTCCATAGCTGCTTCTGTAGGATACACAAAAATCAGGTCCACCTTTTCATCCAAAAATTTATTAATGACCCTCCGGTAATCGACTTGGTTAACTTTTG
>CAZWGG010000243.1:0-945 GCA_964633305.1 uncultured Bacteroidales bacterium | reverse complement strand
TATTTCATAAGCTATGTTCTTGCCCTCTATATATCCTAATTCTGTCATTTGTGACTTGAAGCCATCTGTTGTATTAGAAAAGAAATTCAACCCGCAAAGTATACCCACTCTATACGCTTTTTTTTGTGACTCACCACACCCGTTAAAAAAAATAACTGCGATAATAAAGACTGCTGACAAAGCAAGCATTACCATCTTAAAGGGCATAAACAGTATATGCCGTCTGATCCTAACACTAATATTTGCTTTCATTTTTTGTTTATTTATTATTTGTAAATAATTTTATATCTTCAATTACTTTTAGAAAGTCATTATTATTTTATTCCCGTATTGAACAATCGCTTGGATTTTTTAATAACATGAAACTGTTATATACAAGTTACTTATTTTTTTCGACATATGTAACATATAATCACTGAAATAATTAACCGAAAGAGCAGTAAAAAAAATATCAACACTAAATGAGAGAATAGTATAGAAATGCAGATTTTTGTTATATATAGTGATTCTTATCAGGTTTGAGAAACAAAGCTGGTCAGAGTTAGTTATACTCGAAAGAATCAGGTTTATATTTTTTGCAAACCTGGGTTCTTTCGGTATAAATGGCCTGAATATGATTTATTCACTACCCATTCCGAAGTGAAAAGGGAAAACATGTAGGCGAAAAGATAAAGATTTTTACTATTTTATCATCTTAATATTTCTTGCTGTATCCAATATCCTGTTATCAACATTGAAAAACCTTGTTTTCAATTTTATGCATGCAATTATTGGCGTACTAACCAATAATTTAAATAGAATAAATGTGAACCTGTTACGTAACAGAAGCATCATAAAATTCAATACAGGATATTTTAACGATAATCTGAATAAGCTAATAATCAATGAATCTATATTGATATCTATAATTTTTTTATGAGTACTTCTAAAAGGTAATACGGTATT
>CAZWGG010000242.1:1627-7759 GCA_964633305.1 uncultured Bacteroidales bacterium | reverse complement strand
GCTGGCAGTCGGGTCTGTCGTGACATTTCTAATTTCAAAATCATTACTTAAATCGGAGTATTCTTCCCTGTTAAGGTTTTTCTCACCATACCAATACCTTTCAAATACCAGTGTTAATTGGCTAAATTTATCAAATCCGTATTTCCCATACATTTCATGAAGGTAAGTACCGTTGGTCTTATCTTTTTTCCATGAAATATATTTCAGGTCATTAAGAAGGTTAATAATAATTAGGTATTGAATTCTCAAAGCAAGTTTAAAAGCCCCTTTTTGAATAGCCTCCTGCAGCAATCTTTTTAAGTCTGCATTTTCTATATCCACTTCAAAATTGTCAAGGCTAATTTCTGTATTGTCCTTAATTTTTTCATCCTGCCTCAAAATTATACCGCGAATAATAAAATAAAGTACGATAATAAGTGTGAGAATAATAACTCCAAATACTAAATATTTAAACCATAATAACTTTCCAAGTGTAAATTCTTTTGATGATTTTTTTTCTTTTGTTACCTGCTTATTTTTCTTTTTTTCATTTGGCTTTCTCTCTTTATAAATTTCGGTATAATCAATATCTTTTGTAATTGTATACCATTCATTTTTATCAATTTTTTGAGCTCGCCCTGTTTCATTCCTTTTGAAAGCAGGGAAAATGATCAATACTGTTAAAAATAAAATGTATGTAACAAATCGCTTTTCTTTCATTTATAATTATATGTTAACAAAAGTCTAACCTTACTCCCTGTCATATCCAAACAATTTATCGTGCTTACCGATATTTCTTATCCTTTTAACCAGGCTCTCTGCGGTTATGGTTTCTTTTAATGTATAATAGTATAATCCGGTTGATACAAATACCATACTAAAAAATAATAGTATGAAATTGATAAAAATAAAACACACAACAAATAGTCTTAACATACTCATTGCATTTTCAGATAAATTAAAATTCCAGAAAAAAGCATTAAAATGTGACCTTACAATGCGTAAAGTTAAAAGAACAAGAAGGGCAAAGGCAAGGATAAAAAATTTTATATAGCTCGCATAAAACTTTATCCATGAACCTTTTAACAATCCTAAACAGTCGGATAAAGCATTGATTATACCTTTTTCTTCAATAAAACTAATATATGAGCTTAATACAAAAACAGGCAATACCAAAAAAAACAAAAATATCGGCCAGTCACCTTTTAGAAAAAATATTGAATTTATAAAAGTGGCTGACATGGTATAAGCGAAAATATTTTCCTTCAGGTGTGTAAATAGCTGTTTAAAAGTTATTTTCGATGCATCATTTCTTACTTTTTGATGTAACCTGGTAAACAAATAAGTTTTAAAAAATACCAATGCTAAAATGTTACTGGCCATTAAAATCAAATTTCCTTTATAACCTATAAAATTTCTCAGAAAAGGTAATGACAGGGCAGGTGTGACAGCAATATTAAAATAGTTGAAAAAAATAAGAAATAACAAGCCATACAAAACACCCGCTAATAACAAAACTTTTATTAACCCAAAGCCAATTTCATGAACAAAGCTGAAGGTAAATCCCAGTATCTCGTTACTTGATTTTATTTGTTGAAAATCAAATAATTCTTTTTCTTTATAATTTACTTTTTCTTCATTTCTCGGTGGAATATCTTTTTTTCGTGAAAGTTTTATGGGATAATACACGTAATAACCTATTACTAAAGTAAGAGATACAATTATTACAATCAATCGCAATACATTTGGTAACTCAGTATACCTGGTGAAAAATCCTTCAATAAAACCTGCAAAAAAAAGTATAGGTAGTATTCCCAGAAGTATTTTAAGACCTCTAACAGCCGATATTTTAAAGGATTGTACCCTCGTATACGTGCCAGGAAATAATAGACCTTTTCCTAAGGTAAGTCCTGCCGCTCCTGCAATAATTATTGCCGATATTTCAAGTGTCCCATGTTGCCATATTGTAAGGAAAGATTCTTTAAATAATCCCCGTTCGATGAAGAAATATTGAAAAGTACCCAGCATTATGCCATTATAAACTAAAACAATTAAGGTTCCAATGGCCAAAAAAATACCAGTAACAAATGTTCGAAATGCAATTAAGGTATTATTTAGTGTTATGCCAAGAAACATATCAACCTGGTGGTATTTTTTATAAACAGCCATTGGATTATTATTTTGGATATTCTCAATAGTCATTTCAACATATTCGTCACCCAAAATCAACCGGCAAAAATCTTTATCATAAGCACTGGAAAGCATTCCAATAATCATTGATATGATAAAAACCAACAATGAAATTCTGAACTCTGCTCTAGCTTCATGAATGAGCAATGGTAAATCTGTTCTCCAGAAATTAACAAAACCTGTAAAGGCATTTTTTTTGCTCCGGTTAATATCATTGAATAAAAGCTGTGCTACGCCATTCAGATAAACCCGTACAGAACGGTTTTTATAAAACGTACGTGCAAAGGAAAGGTCATCGGTTATCTGTATAAAAAGCTGGCTGATACGTGAAGGATTTTTTGATTTTACTTTCAAATTTTGTTCAAACTCTGACCATTTTTCTTTATTTTGTTTTATAAATTGCGATTCTTTCATATCAAAATACGAAAACTATGACAATATAATCATTTTAGATTAAGATAAAAATTCAATGAAAAAAATTGATATTACAACCACACAAAATGTAACCATTGAATACCAATTGGCCGGAGTTTTTGAGAGGATGGGGGCATTTTTGCTTGACTTACTTATTATGATATTTTCATATATTATATTATATTTCATGCTTACCGGTATTTTTATGGTTTCACAACGAGTTGCATCTTTTATAACATATTTCCCTTTTTTGTTTTATAGTTTGTTTTTTGAAGTGATTAACAACGGCCAATCACCTGGCAAAATGGTACTAAAGATTAAAGTTATTAAAATTACCGGAGAAAAAGCTGGTTTTTTTGATTACTTTATGCGATGGACATTTCGAATGATTGATGTTACTCTTACACTTGGTACACTTGCAGCCCTTACTATTTCTTCAAGCCGGAAAAGCCAGCGTATTGGCGACATACTTGCCGATACTACCGTAATAAAACTCATTGATCAAAACCGTTTTTCATTAGACCGGATTTTAAAAATTGATACATTAAGCACATATACACCAATGTATCCGAATGTGATAACGTTTAACGAAGATGAAATGTTACTTATTAAAGAAACCATTGACAGGTTTACTAATTATCCAAATCAAGGCCATGTAAATGCGATTAATGAATTGATAAAAAAAATAGAAGAACAGCTTCAAATAAAAGCTCCAGTGAATAAAATAGACTTTCTAAATACATTGATAAAAGACTATGTTGCGCTTACCAGGTAGTTTTTAGCTTATTTAATTCCTGCCTAGGCTATCTCAAAAGTCAGAAAATGAAGGCTTTTTAGACACCTTCATTCAAAAACAAAAATTCTGTTAACTTGTCCGCCAAACAAAGTTCTTTGGCCACGCTTTGCCATAACGGATACACAAAGGCAAAAACACCGGTAAAACAAAGGTTTCTTAAAAAACTTACTCTAACAAATTTTAGTGTAACTTGGCCAAGGCTTTCTTCATTCTTTGAGTGGCTTCAATTAAATTATTATCTGATGTTGCAAATGATATTCTCAGGCAAGAGGGTTCTCCAAAGGCTTCACCCGGTACAGTGGCAATATGGCCTTTTTCAAGCAAATACATGCATAAATCATTTGATGTTTTTATTTGATCAGTACCATCTGATTTTCCAAAGTAAGAACTAATATCCGGAAAAACGTAAAAAGCACCATCTGGTTTAGTGGTTTTTATACCAGGAACATCATTTAACAAATCAAGTATAAGGTTTCTGCGACGAATAAATGCTTTATTCATTTGTACAACACATGATTGGTCTCCTGTAAGTGCTTCAATAGCTGCCATCTGAGCAATTGTAGTAGCTCCGGTGATTAATTGCCCTTGAAGTTTAGCACAAGCTTTTGCAAGCCAAAGAGGAGCTGCCATATAGCCTATACGCCAGCCTGTCATCGCATATGCTTTTGATACACCATTTACGATTACTACCCTGTCTTTAATAGAACTAAATTGTCCAATACTTTCATGCCCTCCTAAAAAGTTAATATGCTCATATATTTCATCGGTAATAATGAAAATATTGGGGTATTTCTCTACTACTTTTGCAATAGCCTCCAGTTCTGTTTTACTATATACGCTACCTGTGGGATTTGAAGGAGAACATAATAATAAAGCCTTTGTTTTAGGAGTAATAGCATCTTCAATTTGTTTTGGAGTTATTTTAAAATTGTTATCGAAAGAACCTTTTATGATTACATTTTTACCTTCAGCAAGTTTCACTTGTTCAACATAAGTTACCCAATATGGAGAAGGGACAATTACTTCATCTTCTTTATTAATAAGTGAAAGTATAGCATTGGCTAATGAATTTTTTGCCCCTGTAGATACTACAATTTGTTCGGCTGTGTAATCGAGATTATTCTCTTGCTTAAATTTCTTAGAAATAGCTTCACGTAATTCAGGAAAACCGGGAGCAGGAGGGTAAAAAGAAATATTGTTTTCAATGGCTTGCTTGGCAGCTTCTTTTATATGATCAGGGGTATTAAAATCGGGCTCACCAACACTTAAGTTTATAATATCAATTCCTTTTTTTTTAAGGTCCTTACCTTTTTGATTCATTGCCATTGTTGCCGATGTTGAAAGACTTGCTATTCTTTTAGATATATTCTCCATTATTTTTTTTGATTTGAACTTATTATACATATTTTTCAATTGATAAAAATAATCTTTTAATCAGAAATTCTTTAATATTGTATTATGTAAAATTATTTAATTCATTTTAAATTGACTGATGTGATTGAAATACTAAAATTGATACTGCCATTACTCATTATATTAATATTAGTAGTATATATGGTAAATATGTATTTTAAAAATGAAAATCAAAAGAGACGTGAACAAATTATCCTCAAAAATCAAAATATTATAATTCCTTTACGGCTACAAGCATATGAGCGTTTTATACTTTTTCTTGAACGCATTTCTCCTGAGAACTTAATAATAAGAATAAATAAACCAGGATATAATTGTAAGCAATTACAAACCGAATTACTCAGTTCAATTCGGGCCGAATATGAGCATAATCTATCACAACAAATTTACGTTTCGCATAAAACATGGGAATTGATCAAAAATGCAAGATCAAATATCATTCACCTAATTAATTCAAGCTCAGAGAAAATAAAACCTGATTTTCCTTCTATCAACTTGAGTAAAGCAATACTTGAATCTACCATGGGTTATGATAAACTACCTACTGCAGATGCCATTAGGAATATTAAAGAAGAATTAAATTCAATTATATGATTTTATGAACAGGGCAGGTTAGATAATTATCTTTACATTTGTTCCATGACCGGGTTTGCTTTGAATATTGATAGACCCTCCTAGCGATTTTATTCTGCTATGAATATTATACAATCCCATACCTTTTTTTTCCTTTAAGACCTTTTCTTCTTCAAAACCTATTCCGTCATCACTATAGGTTAATTCCAGCCTATTATCTATTATTTTAATTCTTATTCGTATCTTTTTTGCTTCTGCATATTTCAATGTATTATTTATAAGTTCTACAAGTACCCTATAAAGAGTCATTTGTATCTCTCCTTTAGCCCTAAAGTCAGGGCTAATTTCAGTAATTATTTTTATTGGAAATGTTGCTTCAATTGTTTCAGAAAATGATTTTATAGCTTCCTTAAGACCAAAATTTTTTAATAAGTGAGAGCTTAAATTATTCGATAACTTTTTTACAGTATCCGTGGCTTCACTCATTAGGTTATTTATTTTATTGTAAATGTCTTTCCTTTTACGAATATCATCGGCTTCAATTATTGAGTTCGAATACAATTTAACTGCTGATAATAATGGGCCTAATGAATCATGTAAATCTTGCGCGATACGTGTTCTTTCTTTTTCTTCTGTTTGGATAATTGCATTCAGTACCAACCTTTCTGTTTCTTTCTTTTCCTCGATATTTCTTAAAACCGAAATATGAGAACCTATATCTTCATTCTCATCGGGTAATGCTATAAAAGTAACCTCTACAGGGATTG
>CAZWGG010000242.1:0-1617 GCA_964633305.1 uncultured Bacteroidales bacterium | reverse complement strand
GTAGTCTCTCCTGAAGCAGTTTTCAGGCTTATTTCATCTTTATAGAGTAAGAATTTATTCGGGCTCTTTTCAAAAATTGATTGTTTTATTTTATCATATTTTTCAAACAGATCACTAATATTGAGTTCATTTATCTTATTTTTAGTATAACCTGTAAGCTCATAAAAAGCGATATTGGCATCAATAATCATATTCTCTTTATTCGATATGACTATAGCCTCCTGGATACTATTAAAGACATTTCTGAATTTACTCTCACTCTTTTTTAATGAAGACTCTATTTGGTTTCGGTTTTTTATTTCGTTCTCGAGTTTTTTATTAGCAATATCAAGACTTTTTGATCGATCTGAAAAATTTTTAATATTGTTGAGAAGATATGAATTAAGTTTACTGAAAATAATTAAAATAATAGAAATAAATAGTAGTGAAACTGTAATATATGCTAGCCAAACAGGTATAGAGTTTGCAAATTCTTCAAGGTTAAATTCATATCGAAGCCAACCTTTATAGTATGTAAAACCAATTGTACATGCAGTAGCTATTGAAAGAATCATCAAAACTATACCTGTTCTGGTATTTAGCAACATGGATGAAAGTACACAGAGTATGATATAATATAAAAGTCCGTCGCCAACAATTCCTTCCTTAACAAAAGCTATTGTTCCAAGCATATATACAATAAACAGAACTATCCAGGTTTTTGTATAGTAAGAGATTTTATTGGAAAAAACTAACAATAATACAACTAAAAGATAAGCCAAAATGCAATAAAATGGAAAATTGCCAGTATATTTTTCTATAAAGATAAAAATTACTAACCCCGGGAGACCAACAATTACAGTTGTGGCTAAAAGTATATTAACTAATGTTGATTTCAAACTTTGAAAATCATCATGTAGTGATTTATTATTCAATAGTTGATTTATCTTTTTTTTATCTCCTGTCACTTTTGTACTTATTGATAGCCCTAAAATTAAAAATAAGATTTAAAAATACCTATATTATTTTTATACGATCAGAAGATATAAAGTTGCATAATAGAATGAATAAAAAAACCGGGCAAAATACCCGGTTTTTAGATATTTATCTGTATTTTTTATCTATTATAGTAAATCTATACTTCGCTTTACAAATTTATCAAGTTCTTCTCCTTTCAGCATATTATTAGAAAGAAGGGCAATATCTATAAGTTGTTTAACGAGTTTATTCTTACTACCAAAACTCACTAGTATTTTATTACGTTTTTCTTTTAACTCAGATATTTTTTTGTCAAGATCTTCAATTCTGTCCTTATCAGCTTGTTTTATTTCTTCGTCTTTTTTCCCTTCGTTTGATTTTTCAATTTCTTTTTTATTCGCTTCAATTGGTTTTAACTTTTCATCGACTTTTTCAAGCTCTTTACCCACTTTTTTATCCTTATCTTCTGCTATTCTTTGAACTAATGGATGATTTGAGTTTATAATTACATTATAGCTGTCTGGCATCTCACCATAGAAATTGTAACCTCCACCCAGTTTAGCCATATCTTTCATTCGACGCATAAATTCCGATTGTGTAATTAAAACCGGGTTATCATTTTCATTCATAGACTCAAACATTACCATATAATTCGTTTTA
>CAZWGG010000241.1:0-7773 GCA_964633305.1 uncultured Bacteroidales bacterium | reverse complement strand
AATATTCATTTTTTCAGGAAAAAAGAAAAAACATGTATTTAATTTAATAAATGGAGGATAAAAAATGGACAGATTAGCCAACATTCACCCCGGAGAGATTTTACTTGAGGAGTTTTTACGCCCTCTTGAGATAACTGCATATAGACTGTCAAAAGACACTGATATTCCTCAGACTCGTATTTCACAGATAATAAAAGGTAAACGGAGGATTACTGCCGATACAGCGCTAAGATTTAGTTCATACTTCGGTAATTCAGCAAAGTTTTGGCTTAGATTACAGGATGATTATGACATTGAAGAGGAAAAAGAGAACAAAGAAGACTTATTGATTAAAATAAAGAAAAACGCACCAAACATTATAGGATTTAAGGCTCAGTTGAGCTAAAAAAAAGGTAGGAGGATAAGAAACCTGCTACCTTAGTTTTGTAAACACACAATATAAAACAGTTGGGGTTCAGTGGTTTGTGAGGGTTTTGTTCCCGCTTAAGCGTTTTCCTCAATGGATAAAAACGCAGCCCGAAAGCCCAACCGTTTTATATTGTCAAACGTTGTGCGTCATCCCCCTTCCGATTATTCTTCATATGAGTTACGAAGCAAACGGTAAAATAATTGGATTGAAAATTGAGATTTAAAAAAGTGGAAAATATTAAAGCTTTGATAATTAAAAACTTAATTTTACCGTTAGTCGGAATGCAAAATAGAGTAAATAATAACTAAAGTGATTATAAAATGGGATATTATATTGATTTAAAAAGCATAAGTATCGATAAATACAAAGCGATTTTAAAAACTGTTGAATTAATTCCAAGTTGGAAAGTTTTAGAAAACGATATCGATAAAAATCTTGATATTATAAAAGAAAATAATATTAAGAATCTTGATGAAGTATTAACAGCTCTTAAGGACAAAGACAAAATTCAGAAATTTTCAAAGCAGAGTGGCTTACAAGAGAATTATTTATCTGTTCTCAAGAGAGTCGTAAATGGCTATCGTCAAAAACCAAATAGGATAAAAGATTTCACATGCGTAGCTGAAGATACTGTTGTTAAACTCGAAAAAGTAGGAATAAAAAATACGTTTAAGTTGTATGATATGATACTGACAGATAAAAAAAGAAATGTGCTTTCAAATAAGACAGGAATCAGCAAGAGTGAAATAATGAAGCTTGCGCGGTTAACAGACCTTTCCAGGATAAGATGGGTAAACCACACATTTGCATACGTGTTATTAGAAGCTGGTTATGATACTGCAGAAAAAGTAGCAAATGCCGATTACCAAGAGTTATACAAGACAGTTAAGCAACTTAACGAAGAAAAGAAAATATATAATGCCCATATAGGAGTTCGTGACATGAAGATGGTAGTTGAGGCTGCTAAAGATTTAAGTTTTGAAATAGAATACTAGTGACTTCGTCATTGATTGAGTGTCATAAAAAATATGTTTCAAAATTTGAATTTGTTCTTTCAGAAGGGACGAGGAAATCCTTAAGAGATAGAATTTCCCATTATGAACATATTGGCGCTGGGTGTATTAACCTGATAAACTGTATCTTTCTCCTTGGTTTTATTGCATCATAATAATTAGACCACTATTTAGAAAATGTAATCGAGTAATTATATGTAAAATAGAAATGATAAAGTATATAAGTTTTTTATTAACTTTAATAAAGATATTTAAAAATACTATGGAAGGTTATTCGGTAATTACTTATAAAAACAAAGAAATTTTATATGTAGATTACAGAAATACAAAATCGGAGCAAGAAATGATTGATATATTGGAATCAGTATGTCAATTCTTGTTAAAAGAAAATAAACAGCAACTAATTCTTACAAATATTAGCGGTGTATATGCCCTGCCTGGTTTTATGAAAAAAGCAAAAGAACTTGGTAAAAAAACAAAACATTTAACCCCAAAAGAAGCAATAGTTGGTATAGTAGGCCCAAAAAAAACTTTGCTAATGTTTTATAATCTATTTACAGGTGTGGACATAAGGCCTTTTGATACGGAGGAAGAAGCAAAAGAATATCTTGTAAAGGATTAATTTTTTTCTTGTCATCTCCCGGAAAAAGCCAGTATAAATAGATATTAATGATTTCTTAAACCCATTTGTAAGGCTATTGTTGTAACCTTAAAAGTCCTTTTTTCCCAACCATCTATAATTTCAGCTGTTCTGAAGGTTCACAAACTGTGTTTTGTAATTAATTCAAATGCTACATGCTTAATGTATTTCCGGTTATAAGTATATAAAATGTGAATTTTCTTATCCGAAGATTGAATAATTGCCGGATAGCTGAATTCTCCTTCATCCTGCTTCTCAATATCTAAAAGCTTTTCCCAGTGCACGCCATCTGTTGAGTATTCAACATCGAGCACATTGCGTCCGTAGTTCCAGTCGGTACCCTTTGGTAATGGGTTATTTACCAGCAAAAAAGAATTTTTGGCTATACTTAAGGCGTCAATCCCAGAGTTGGGGTTTATCACATCCAGACTTTCAGTATGTCCCCAACTTCTTCCATTATCGTAAGACCAGATTGTAATTAGTTTGTTATGCTTACTTCTGCACAACATCTGAATAGTACTATCGGAATGCGTTAGGAATGTTGGCTGGATAATATCAAAACCCTTCTTGTTCTCAACAGGTATCTTCTCCCATTCACCGCTTGCTTCGGTATAACATTCTACATGCACCCGCCATTGGTTATTTTCCGGACTTTCGGTACTGCTACCACACAAAATGACCCCGGGAGTTGTTTCAATAGGTTTATTTTTTATTGGTCCAAGTATGCCTTTGGGTAAGTATTTGGGAGTACTCCATGTTTTTCCATTGTCATTTGAGGTTACCATTGCCCCAAACCATTCCCTTGGATTTTTCCCAACCTTGTAGAACATATATAAACAATTGCTTTGACTTTTGAACAATACCGGGTTCCAGCATGGTAATGTGTCTTTTTGGGTTACCAACGGTTTAACGAGGCAATTAGGCACAGACCATGCCGTCCCATTATAGGTAGAAAAATATATACCTACATCTTTGGCGCCTTCGTAACTTCCACCAAACCATGCAGCCATAAGTTGGTTTGGCATAACCTCAACTATTGTTGCAGCATGACAATTGTTAGTTGTTGGTTGACTAAAAAGACAGGCCTGTGTGATATTCCTCACTTCCAGTTTCTTCTGTTTTGAAGTACAAGATAAACAGAAAAGAAGTGATAATGTTACCAGATAATTTAGTTCTAAAATCATTTCGTATTGTAATAAAGCTTAATTTATGATCAATATATTTTTTTATGGTACGACATAAGTGTTTTTGTGGTATAAACAGTGGCAAAATGGGTACCGTGCGCATTTCTTCCGATGTAAACGACTGAACGGAAACGAAAGGTAAAATTAACCAAATCAGTTGCCATTGCTTATGAGCGTGTTACCCCCAGTTTATATTTTAAATCTGATTATTATCTGAATATATTGATTGTATTCTTTTGATTCATTAGTAAGTAATGCTGTTTCATCAGTCCATGTAACTTTTGAGACATATGACAGACCATGATTATATCTTAATCCAATATCAAAATTTTCAAGAAAACTATAATTTATGCCAATCATTCCAGAAATTTCAAAATTATTATCATAGTATTCTGAAATGTCATTCGAATAATCTTTTGATTTTGCTGTTGCATTAATCATATAAGCAAATTCGGGCCCAACAGATAGAAATAATTTGTTACATACATAGAAATCCACAAGCATTGGAATTTGTATATAGTATAATTGAAATTTTACATCATCATCCTTATTTTCTTTATCAAATCTTTGTATTCCTCCTTTCCGAATAAATCCGGGCTCCAATGATAATCCCCAGAATCCGGGACTTTTGTATCCAATGTAACCATTTACATTGAATGAAACCATAGGATCATATAATCTCGAATAACCCTCAATATCAGGTTTATCGGCCATTAGGGTATTTGAAACATCAACGCCTGCAAGTAAGCCAAATTTAAAGTTTTGGGCTTTCAAACAAAAAGCCGAGAATAAAATCAGTCCAGATATAATACATACTATTTTTGTTTTCATTCCAAATTATTTTTATTTGTATTTGTTTTGTTGATTTTAACGAAAAAAATAAGTATAAATTATTTGTTGGGTAGTAAATTTTTGAGATTATTAACTTATTACTTGTCTTGAGATATCCTCAATTTTATCAACGTTTTTAGACTCTATCTGCACTATTTGCTTCAATCGATATCCTGTAAATTTTTTGTTTCTATTATTGTTTTTATCGTAGAAATATTCAAATTCTTGATCTATTTCTATAGCAGAAAATATAATCTCTTTTCCGTCAACACCTTTAGCTATCAAGTATTCTTTTATCGATGTGGTACCTTTTTGAATGCCGGAATATATTAAATCTAAAATCCCCTCTTCCTTGCACAAGCATACTGTGTAGGAGTATAAGCAAAATTGAAGGATATTCATTTTACCATAAAGGATTACAAATCTTTTTTGTTAGTAAGTCGGGGTTTTCTTTTTCGTCCCAGGGTATTTTATGAATCTCTTTTATTTATTTGATATTACTTTTTTGTATCTTTCAATTTTCAAAAAACACAAAATAATAATCCATTATCCTATGAAAAACTATGCAGCATTTACTATTTTTCTTGTTTCCATAGCAATAACTTCAGTTACCGCACAGGTTAAACTAAAACCCGATACCGCTCTTGTAAACGGGATTAAACTCAGAAATATTGGGCCTGCCATGGCTTCAGGACGTATTGCCGATTTTGCAATAAATCCTTTAAACTATTTTGAATTTTATGTGGCCGTAGCATCCGGCCATATCTGGAAAACAAATAATAACGGCACTACGTGGAATCCTGTTTTTGAAAACTATGGGACATATTCAATCGGCTGCCTGGCTATTGATCCGAATAACCCGAACGTAGTATGGGCAGGAACTGGTGAAAACAACAGTCAGCGTGCTTTAGGCTACGGTAATGGTGTTTATAAAACGCTCGATGCCGGTAAGTCATGGACCAATATGGGCTTAAAAACCTCACGTCAGACCGGCAAGATATTAATTGATCCCCGAAACTCTGATGTAGTATACGTAGCTGCTGAAGGCTCTGTATGGGGCCCGGGTGGAGAGCGGGGTGTTTATAAAACCACCGATGGCGGAAAAACCTGGACCTGTGTACTGGAAATAAGTGAAAATACCGGTGCTTATGATCTGGAATTTCATCCTTCGAATCCCGATATTATTTATGCGACCGTGCATCAAAGAAGAAGAAGGTCGTTCTCTAAGATTAACGGGGGGCCCGAATCGGCTTTTTATAAATCAACCAATACCGGGAAAGACTGGAGAAAAATAACCAAAGGTTTTCCCGATGTGCATTTGGGAAGAATTGGTCTTGCCGTAACCCCGGCCAATAAAAGCCTTGTATATGCTATTGTTGAAGCTGCAGATGGTAAAGGGGGTTTTTTCCGTTCGACCGATGAGGGTGAAAGTTGGCAAAAAATGAGCGATTATACTTCTTCCGGCCAATACTTTACCGAGATTTATTGTGATCCGATAGACCCTGATAAAATCTATTCCCTGGACACTTACTCACAAGTTTCTCTTGATGCCGGAAAAACATGGAATAAGCTATCCACAAAACGTCGGCATGTAGATGATCATGCCCTTTGGATTAACCCCAAGGCGACCAATCATATCCGGATTGGCGGTGACGGGGGGATATATGAGTCATTTGATGGTGGTGAAACATGGCAATTTTCCGGAAATCTGCCAGTTACGCAGTTCTACCGTGTTAATGTTGATAATTCTGAACCCTTCTATTATGTGTATGGCGGAACCCAGGATAATAACACACTGGGAGGGCCCTCTCAAAATACCACTAATTCGGGTGTTACAAATGACGAATGGTTTGTTACAATAGGAGGAGATGGATTCTGGGTAGCAATTGATCCTGAAAACCCGGATATTATTTATTCCGAATATCAATATGGCAATGCCTACCGGTATAATCGCACGAATGGCGAAATTGTATACATCAAACCACAGGAAAGAAAAGATGAATTAACGTATAAATGGAACTGGGATACACCACTAATACTTAGCCATTTTTCAAATAACAGGTTGTACATGGCAGCAAATAAAGTATTTATGAGTGAAGATAGGGGAAACTCATGGACGGTTATCAGCCAAGATATCACCGAGCAAAAAGACCGCAACGATTTTAAAGTAATGGGAAAATACTGGAGTTCGGACGCTGTTGCCAAAGACGTTTCTACTTCACTTTATGGCACATTGGTTTCATTAGCAGAAAGTCCTTTGAAAGATGGAATGCTCTTTGCAGGCTCTGACGATGGTGTTATCCAGGTAACTGAAGACAAGGGAAAGACCTGGAGAAAAATAAGTAGCTTTCCCGGCGTTCCCCAATATACCTACGTTAGTGATATTGCCCCTTCGCGTTTCGATGAAAACCTTGTTTATTCCACATTCAACAATAAAAAAAGTAATGATTTTAGTCCCTATGTGCTTATAAGTAAAGACAAGGGAAAGAGATGGGCATCAATTTCTTCGAATCTTCCTGAAGGTCCCGTATATACTATTGTACAGGATTTTAAGAATCCTGAAATGCTTTTTTGCGGAACCGAATTTGGCCTTTATGTAACATTCAATAATGGCAAAGAATGGATACGATTAAAAAACGGGTTACCCGATATAGCTGTGAGAGACCTGGTTATCCAGGAACGAGAATGTGACCTTGTACTGGCAACTTTTGGACGTGGATTTTATATCTTGCATGACTATACTGCCCTCCGGGAAATTGAGAATGTTGACACATCGGCACAGGCACATATTTTTCCAATAAAAGATGCAAAGCTGTATATTCCGCGAAATAGAAGGGTCAACTCATTTGGCGACGATTTTTATATAGTCGAGAATTTACCTTTTGGTGCTGAATTTACTTATTATTTGAAAGATAATATTAAAACAAGTAAAGAAAAAAGGCAGGAAAATGAGGCTGAATTCTTTAAACAAGGTAAAAAGATTGATGTAAATACATGGGAGGATGACCGGCAGGAAAAGTTGGAAGAAAAGCCTTTCCTTGTATTTGTTGTGGAAGATAATGAAGGAAATACAATTCGTAAGATAGCAGCAAAAGCCAGTAAAGGAATTAACCGTATATATTGGGATTTAAAATACCCGGATATTATACCGGTAAAAACCGATATATCGGAATTCGACCCCATGATGGAAGAAAATGGGGGAATTTATGTAATGCCGGGTGATTATTCGGTTACCCTTTTTGCAAGTGAAAAAGGTAAGCTTACCTGTCTTACTCACAAGTCACCATTTAAGGTTACTGCCATTGAAAGCACGGAATTTGATGATCCCAACAGGAAAGTCACGCTCGATTTTCAAAAGAATATTACAAAACTTTACCGTAAAAGTTTACTTGCAGTTCAAAATTTAACCGAAGCAAGAAAGGATATTCAGCAACTCAAACAAGCTAATTTAAAAGGCCAAGTTTTCGATCCGAAAATAAATATAAAGCTGGTAGAAGCTGAGAAAAAAGCAGAAGATATGTTGTTTTTATTTAACGGGTACACTCCAAAAGCAAGTAAGGAGGAGATACCTCCATCGCATGTGCCTATCCGGCAAAGACTATCATTTGTAATTGAGGCATTTTACCGGTCTTCCGAAAATGTGAATGAAGCGCAAAAGAACTCTGCTGTGATAATCGAGGACGAATTAGCAATATT
>CAZWGG010000240.1:2776-7846 GCA_964633305.1 uncultured Bacteroidales bacterium | reverse complement strand
TGCTGCCCATTTTCCGTAATCGTCAGATGCCCTGAGAATGTTACCACTGTCAGACCAAATGTTCCTCGGTACAGGAGAAAGAACGATTGGTGTAGCCCCTTTTGCTTTTGTATCGGCAATATATTTACGCATATACCACCCGTAAGAATGCACCGTTTCCTCCTTGCCGGTGGCTTCCATCACAACGACAACCGAATCGTTTCCATTACCTTTGACCGAAGCCCTGGCGCGTCCCGTGTTCATCGATCCCCCGTCGTTATGGCCAAACTGCATCAGCACATAATCACCCGGTTTCATTTGCTCGAGCACCCTGTCCCATAAACCTTCTGTCTGGTATGTACGGCTACTTCTTCCTCCCAGTGCACAGTTTACTACATGTATCTCCGAAGTATCGAAAAAGTCCGCCAGGTAGTCACCCCAACCCCAGAGTCCCCCGTCACCTTTACCACTGCCATTCTTTACGGTGGAATCACCTATGATGAATACTATCGGCTTGTCCTGCTTTTGCTTTACCAGTGCTGATACAATAAAGCCAGTAATAACCAGTAATAAAACAAGTGCCGGGGTTCGTAATAAAGCTTTTATTTTCATGATCTAAAAAATTATAAAATTAGTACTTTCTTAGTTGCTTCCGGGTTTCACCATCTCAAAGTCTGCACTCAAAGGCATGTCCCATTCTGACATGGGATCGGGATGCGAAAGATCAAATTCGGAGACTCGTCCTAAAAAAAGTTTACAGGTTAATTAAAAAAATACTAAGATAACTTTACATTCTGGTTTATGGTCTAAAATGTTCTAATAGTTCATTTTTTATTGTTCCATTTATTCTTTCTGCAATAGAAGTATCTTGTTCTCGCCAAAAATGACTGTAATATGCCTGGCGGGTAACACCAAACAATCCACAAATCCTAACCATGCCTATATTAGATTGTGGGTCTTTACCTGCTCAATTGTTTGGTATTTTACTTTTTTCTAATTGAAATTTTTAATTCTTCTTCTGCTACATCTATCATGGTAGAATAGGCAAAGGCTTTTAATTCTGCATCTTCTAATGCTTTTTCTAACTCCTTTATCTTTCTTTTCATCGAAATGTTTTCTTTTGAAGCATCTTTATACCATGCTTTTGGCACCTGAAAATATGAGTCATGACCAACTGGTTGAAGCCAATAAAAAGCTCCAATTGGTGGTAAGTTCTATGGAGAACAAAATGAAGCAAATGGAATCTCAGGTAAGCGAGATGCAGTTCCAGATAGACCAAATGAAGCGGTTGCTTTATGGTGCCAAGCGAGAAAGGTTTGTGAAAGATATCGATGAAAACCAGCTTACCTTTCCCTTTGAAGTAGAAGAAGATAAAGCCCCTGAGAAACATACATATAAACAGGTACATCAGGCCAAAATATATAACAGGGGGTAGAATGGATATCATCAAGCTACATTAGTTCCAGTATGTAGTTACATTGCAACCCCAATCAAGGCATAATGAGACATCTTTGTAGTTACATTGTAACCTCAATCAAGGCATAAAGAAATACCTTTGTAGTTACATCCTGATTGCTTTGTGCCTTCATTTTTTGTATTTGTTTTTTTCTTACAAAATCCCGGACAAAAAAAGTAGTTTGCCGGCATGCCATAACAAAGAAAATAATACGGGCTGAAAGCTCGTCCCCCCTGCTCCAAGCCTACAACGGAGTAAAAACATTAAAAACAAGAGCCTGTTTCAAGAAAGGAGATAAGAATTTATTGATTAGCATTTACTTCAAAAAATTTAACAAACTAATTCTTAAATAATATATTTGTTATTTGTAGTTATAATAAAATTAATCACACCATTTTTTAGCAAATGATATTTTTCATTCAATCATGAAAGCTATAACAACTTTGTTTTACTTGTTAATACCCGTGGCTTTTTTAACTAGTTGCAACAATACTCCCAGTGAAGTTGAAAAAGTAATACGACATGCCAGGCAGAATAAAAAAGAACTGCAAAAAGTTATTGATCATTTTAAGAAAACAGGTGAAAGAAAGAAATGCAAAGCCGCTTATTTTCTCGATGAAGAAGGAAAGGCAAACGAATATAAAATGAATCCGTCAATAACACAAGATGTCACTTTATATCGAAAATATGCGCCTGCCAAAGAGTTTATAAAATATACTAAAGGAATGGTTGGTTCAAAAATACAGGTAAGTAACGATATAAATTTTAAAAATACTATAGATATCTATACCATTAACAGTCAACCTGTGTATTTTGAACCGGTAAATAATAATAAAGAAGAAACATTTCGTTATATAAGATACCTGGGAAGTGACACAAGCGATATTAGAATAGCTGAAATACAGATATTTGACAATTCAAACAATAACTATTCAGGTAAAATATACGGCTACATAAAGGAAAAGGATAAGTATGAGTCAATACCTGAAAACGCTTTCGACGGAGACATACACACAAATTTTAATGCAACAAAAGGTTCATGGGTAGCTATGGATTTGGGTACGACAACAAAAAGAAAAATAAAAAAAATAAAAAACACATGTCACTAAAAAAAAATCCCGGATATTTTGCATTACTCATGCTCGCTGTTCTTTTTATTTCGTTATTATCAGACAGTGAGTTTTCTGATAAATATATAGTTCCAAAAAACTTTTATTTCTACTTTTTACTAGCTCCATTATTAGCAACATTACTTATTGCAGGAATTAAAAACAAATTTAAGCAAAGCTTCAGTATTTCTGTTCTCGATATTCTTGTAAGTCTATACTTCTTATATTGCCTGGTAAGGATACTTTTTACCCCGGCAATTTCTCTTTACAACACCGAGTTTATTAATCATACTCTTTTAGTGGTGGTATATTTTTGTATTAAATTCATTTACAAGGGATATACAAATGAAACGTTTGTGAAACATTATACCGTTTTTATTACCGGTGTATTGATTCTGATCACGTTAAATGCACTATACGGAATTTTTCAGTATGCATCACTACTTCCTTCTTCCAATATAAATTTTAAACTTGGAGGAAGTTTTGGAAATCCCGGCCCATATTCAAATTTCCTGGTATTGATTTTTCCGTTTTGCTATATAGTTTTATTTAATAAAAAAGTTCACTCCGGCACAATCTATTTTCTTGCTGTTATGGGCTTTGTTTCTTCTCTTATTGTTATACCCTTAACCAATGCACGTACTTCGTGGATATGTTTTTTTGTTTCTATTGTTTCTTATATCATATTTTTTCACGCCGGGACTGGAAAAATATTGAAATTTCTTAAAAGTAAAATTTTTATTGCATTGCTACTGGTTGTGTTCATTAGCGGGTTTTATTATGTATACAACTTAAAAAAAGACTCGGCATCAGGGCGATTGTTTATTTGGGAAGTAACACTGGATATGATAAAAGATAAACCTGTTTTCGGGCATGGATATGATAGCTATATTACAGAACACAATAATTATCAGGCAGCGTATTTTAAAAATAATCCAAAAGAAATTGAAAAAGCTTATCTCTCCGATAATACTACCTATGCTTTTAATGAATTTCTCCAGATTTCCTCTGATACTGGACTTACAGGGTTAGTGATTTTTATCTTTATACTGGTTTCTGCTTTTATGCTGCGATTTCCTGCAGGCAACAATGATAAATACAGGTATTTTATTTTTACAGCATCTAAGTTATTGGTCATAGCATTTGTATTTTCTGCTTTGTTTTCCTATCCTTTAAGAAGCCTGCCGTCCCATATTCTGCTCTATTATGCACTGGCATCTATCTCGGCCTTTGGAGAGAGCAACTTTAAGTACAATTTTAGTATAGAAAAAAAAATTATTAAATACGTATCTTATCTTTCTGTAATTATTCTTGTATTCTTTTATGTTGACCATATTAAAAAGTATAAAGCGGAAAAACAGTGGTTAAAAACTTTTAAATTAATGCGAAGAAACGACTTTACAAGAGCTTACAAAAATTACGGGGATTTATACCCGGTTATGAAATACAATAAATATTTTTTATTCAATTATGGAGCCGAACTTTCTATTATGAAAAGATATGAAGAAGCCATTGAGGTACTAAACGAGGCCATGCCCTATTTAAATGATGTTGATGTGAACCTTTACCTCGGACATGCTTACGAGGAGACTGAACAATGGAATGAAGCTGAAAAATGCTACAAACAAGCCAGTTATATAGTCCCTTTTAAATTCTTTCCTAAATACAGCCTTGCCAAGCTTTATATTAAAATGAAAAAAGAAAATGAAGCTGTTCAAGTAGCCAAAGAAATTGTCGAAATGGATGTAAAGGTTGAATCTGAATTAGTTAATAATATAAAAAGAGAGATGCAGGATTATCTTTTTGGTAAATCACAGCAAGACTCTTTAATCCAATTAAAATAATTTGCAAAAATATAATTCAAGAAGAGGAGACCTTTTATTTTCTCCTCTTAAATGAAAAATAATAAAAATATTTTACCAAATTCTACAAAGGCCGTAAGGTAAAGCTAAAATGATATATACCAGGGAATATCATGTATTCATCATGTGGCCGTGCCCCCCAACTGTTATCGCCGCCAACGCCCATTTGTTTTAAATCAATATGCCACTCAACATAGTCACGTTTAATAACATCATTGGTATGGCGCTGTGCTTTTTCTTCACCCGGGTCAAAATCTTCGCGGGCATAAGGCATAGCGCTGGTACTAAACAATGGTACACCTTTTACTGTTATGCCATTTCCTTTGTTGTTTACCAGCGATGCCCGGCGAACATCGGTCTTATATCCATTTTCCTGCGGACGGATGTAAGGAAAATACTGATCATCAACCTTTGATTGATATTGGCCAACTAATGCAGAAGTATACCTGTCGATATAGTTTTCATGGGGGCCGCGCCCGTAATACTCAAAAGAAGAAAACTCATAAGGAATTCGTGTTCGAAAACCTATCCGGGGTATTTCGGGAAGTTTGTTATTATCTAATTTAAACATACTATTTACAGAAACTGTTCCATCAGAGTAGATGATATACTCAACTGTAGCCTTGTAGTTCTCATCAAAATGACGTCCTCGGTTAACATCGTC
>CAZWGG010000240.1:0-2766 GCA_964633305.1 uncultured Bacteroidales bacterium | reverse complement strand
TCGTCCATTGGTTTAAGCCCTTTAATATCAAAGTCCACATTAACGGTAACTTTACCGTCTATAACCTGGTGTACATCGACGCGTTTTACATTAAATTTCTTTTCAATATCTCTCCAGGTTTGGCAACGCAGTTGCATACCGTTTCCAAAATCATTATCGGTTGGTGCACGCCAAAAATCGGGTTGTAAAGGCATTAACAACATTTCCTTTTCGTTATGTTTATAAGAAGAAATCCATCCTGTTTTTTTATCGACAGTTAAAGAAAAGGTATTCCCGGTAATTACTGTTTTTGTTTCGGAATTAGTAAGTTTAAGTACACCATTTGTCGGGTAAGTAACAGGAGTAACCATATAAACCGGTAACTTAAACTGTTCGTAAGCAACAATATGCTCTTCGGGAATAAGGTCAGCAGACGATGGAGTAACTGCAAATAATGTTAGGAAATACTCGGTATTGGCCACCGGTTGTATTTTAGGTAAAGACAAATTTATTACCGTAGATGATCCGGGTTCGCAAGACAGTTGAAATTTCTCACTTTTTTGCAATTGTTTTCCGTTAGCTTCAATTACCCAGTAATAACTTAACGTATTAAGATTAGTATAAACATAATGATTTATAGCCTCGATTTTCCCGTTTGCCAGGTCTATTTCCTTAAAATATACAGGTTGGTAAACTTTTTTCATTTCAAAAAGTGAAGGATGTGGGGTCCTGTCGGGGTTAACCACTCCATTTAAACAGAAATTCTGATCAGAAGGCACATCTTTAGGACCGAAATCACCGCCATAGGCCCAATATGTATTTCCTTTACTATCGGTTTTTATCAATCCCTGGTCTACCCAGTCCCATATAAAACCTCCCTGGAGGTTATCGTATTTATAAATCAGGTCCCAGTAATCCTGGAAATTCCCCAGGCTGTTTCCCATGGCATGGGCGTACTCGCATTGAATAAGAGGCCTGTCATTGTACTTCCTGGCGTACATTTCCATATACTCCATTGAGGCGTACATCGGACAACGAATGTCGGTATTAAACTCCATCCCTGCCCTTTCATATTGTACAACACGTGTGGGATCATTTTCCTTTATCCAATTATAAGCCTGGTACATATTATATCCGTTTCCAGCCTCATTACCAAGAGACCAGGTAATAATACACGGGTGGTTTTTGTCCCTTTCAACCATACGTTTAATACGGTCCATATGGGCTAAAAGCCAAGACGGTTTATTGGCCAGGGTACGATCAAGGTTATATCCCATTCCATGAGATTCGATATTTGCCTCGTCTATCAGGTATATTCCATATTTATCACAAAGCTCATACCACACCGGGTCTTGAGGATAATGCGATGTACGTACAGCATTAATATTGTTTTGCTTCATTAGCTGTATATCCTTTAACCTGGTTTCATAATCAACTACATGGCCATTTTTCTGGTGATGCTCATGCAGGTCCACACCCCTAATTATCACAGGTTTGCCGTTTACAAGCAATAAGCCTCCGGAAACTTTTACATTTCTAAATCCAATATTCTGGTTAATAGCTTGCAACACGTTTGCGCCTTCTTTTAATTCAATTTCGAGTCGGTACAGTCGGGGTAATTCGGCATTCCATTGCTTAACATTTGGAATGGTAGATTCAAAAACAACATCTCCATTGGAAGCAACAGGTTTCTCATCTTCAAATACAACATTATTTTTGTCGGCAACCCTGCATATTGCTGTTAATTCTTTTTGTTGTTGTGTGTGATTAACAATTTCAAGTTTAAGGTTAAACAATCCATCGGTGTATTTTTCATCTAAATCGGCAACTACCGTAAAATCGCGTATCCTGGTTTGAGGTGTTGCAAGCAGAAAAACATCGCGTTCAATACCGCTTAGTCGCCAAAAGTCCTGGTCTTCAAGGTAACTTCCGTCAGTCCAGCGGATAACTTTGGCAGCCAATAAGTTTTCTCCATTCTTTATGTATTTTGTAATATCAAATTCGGCGGGTGTTTTGCTATCCTGGCTGTACCCAACCCATTCACCATTAATCCACAAATAAAAAGCAGATTTAACAGCCCCAAAGTGAATGAAAACACGATTCCCTTTCCATTCTGCAGGGATGGTAAAGGTTGTCCGGTACAGCCCGGTTGGGTTATATTTATCGGGTATGTACGGAGGACTAACTTCCCCAAACGGGTACCCGGCATTCGTATAAATCGGATAATCATATCCTTCACATTGCCAGTCTGACGGTACATTGATAAGTTTCCAGTTCTTATCATTAAAACTTTCCTTAAAAAAACCGTCGGGGGCCTTTCCCGGAACATTTACAAGGCTGAATTTCCATTTACCATTAAGCAGTTTATAATAAATGGAATTAACTGCCTGGTTTGATCTTGCTTTTTCAATATCCTTATAAGGAATAAAAAACGCATGTGGTACTTCTTTGTTTATGCCAACAATTCCTTCATTTTCCCATTCATTGTCCTGTTGATTGTAACAATGAATAAATGCTGCAAAGAGCACTACTGATACAAAGATTTTTTTAACCATTGATTATGTATTTTTATTTTAGGATAAAAAATTAACGACATAAAAATAAATTAATTCCGGTTAATAACGAATAATAAGAAAAGATATTTATTATAATCATGTTTATAGCAGGTAAAATTAAAATCGTAAGTAATTATAAAACAAAACGATGAAGAAAAATTAAATTAAAAGTATTTGACTTTTTATGTCCGGATACATAAAGAGATTATATAGATTTATACAGATTAAAAAA
>CAZWGG010000239.1:7581-7869 GCA_964633305.1 uncultured Bacteroidales bacterium | reverse complement strand
AGCTCAAGAATAAGCTTGTTCATTGTTTCAATTGTAGTTTCAACCAATGTGGGAATTTCTTTATAATCCGGTTCAATTAAGGTTTTGGTTTTTATTTGAAGTAAATCTGAAACAATATTTTCAATTTCCAGGTGACGGTATGAAGGAAGTATTTTATGTGCAGCTTCTCCAATTTGCTTCCAATTTTTTTCTTTAAGAAGTTGTTGAAATATATGAATTGTATTTTCGGAATTTTCAATAAATGTGATAAGCATTTGAGTGATAAATGTTTTATTACCCATAGCCATT
>CAZWGG010000239.1:0-7571 GCA_964633305.1 uncultured Bacteroidales bacterium | reverse complement strand
GCTAAATTATATGACTTAGGGTTCATTTCTTCTTTTAATATTATTTCGGTTTTAGATTTACAGTAAGGTTGACGTTCAATTTGAAGTACTTCACATATTTTATTGTAAAAGTTTAACTCTTTAAAAGGTTTAACAATAAAGTCGTTAATTCCAACTTCATAATATCGCCGAATATCGTCTTTCATAACAGCAGCTGTAACAGCAACTATTTTAGTTAATTCATCGTGCTTCTTTTTTCGTAAAAAATTAGCCACATCAAGTCCGCTTATATCGGGCATATGTATATCCAGTAAAACAATATCGTATGTTGTATTGTCAAGTTTATTTATAGCTTCTTCTCCATTGTTAACAATTTCAAACGAACAATTAAATTTCTCAAGAATTATTTTTCCAAGCAACCGGTTCATGCTATCATCATCAACTAATAAAACTTTTTTATTTTTAAGCTTTTCCGAATCTATTTCTCCCATATCCGGGGGCATAATATCTGTAGCCTTTCCTTTTTTATAAGGGATAACAAAACTGAAAGTTGTTCCAACCCCTTCCAAGCTAGAAACCGATAACCTGCCGTTTTGCAATTCAATAAGGTTTTTGCAAATGGTTAACCCTAATCCCGAACCTCCATATTTCTTTGTAATAGTAGAATCAGCCTGTTTAAATTGCTCGAAAATAGTTGTTATGTCATCAGGACTAATTCCGATACCTGTATCAATTATGTCAAACCTCACGTTAACTTCATTCTCACTATCTTCGTGTAAAAAACATTTTAGTTCAACATACCCACTATTTGTAAATTTAATAGCGTTATTCAGCAGGTTTATTAAAATTTGCCTTAATCTGAAGGAATCACCAATGAGCACTTTATCTAATCTTTCGTCAATATCGAACGTAAAGCGAAGTTTTTTCTCTACCGCCTTTGCCAATAATGTATTAAACACGTATTCAACAATATATTCTATTTTAAACGGGGTACTGTCAAACCGTATCTGTCCTGCTTCTATCTTTGAAAGCACTAAAATATCGTTGATGAGTGAAAGCAAATGTTCAGATGATTTATCTATGATCTCTACATAGTCTTCTTGTTGTTTGTTTAATTTTGTTTGCATTAATTGCTCGGTAAACCCTAAAATTGCATTTAAGGGTGTTCTTATTTCATGACTCACCCTAGCCAAAAATTCACTTTTTGCCCGGTTAGCTTTTTCAGATTCTTCTTTTGATGTTTTAAGTTTTTTCTCAACTTCTTTGTCAGCAGTAATATTTTGTGTGATAGCCATACCTGAATATATTTCATCATTACCATTTTTTACCGGTAATACCCATATAAAATAATAATAATTGTCGATGATATACTCGGTAGAAATTTCTTTTCCCTCGATAGCCGATTTAAATAAAGGCTGCCATGTTTCTTTTATCTTTGTATTAGGTACTTCCGAAAGTAACCTTCCTTCAAAGTTATCACGATTTAAACCATTGTTTTTCATCTCACCTCCTTCGGCAAGGATAAAACGCAATTCTTTATCAAATAAAAAAAGGTTTATATCGGGTATATTATTGGCTAACACGCGGTAAAGATTTATATCTTTTTGCAAATCGTGCTGGCTTTTCAAATAATGGGTAACATCTTCCCCTGAAATAAGAATGCCTAAAATATTATTGTTCTTATCGCGTATAATAGTATTTTTTGCTTCTATTATTCGCTTTTCGTTAGTACTTGTAAACAAATGAAACTTAACAATTGCAGGAGAAGCTTTATTTTCAGTTATAGCTTTGTTAAATATTGTTTGTACTCTATTTTGTTCTTTTTTTACAATAAAGTTCTTAACAAAATTTTTTCCTATTATTTCATGTTCTTGGTATCCAAGTAATTCTCTGCCTTTTTTATTTATAAGCGTAATATTTCCATTTAACCCCACGGCAGCAACAAATACCTCCACAATATCAAAGCACTGCTGCACGAGTTGTGTTTCACACATATCCTCTGAATCAATAATAAAAATATCTTTAATAATTTGGGAATCGTACTTTTTATTCATAATCTTTTTTACCTACAAATAATATACAAAAGATAAATCTATGCATTTTAAGCCAGTTTTTGATATTATAAATGTGGATTTTTTACACATTGTAGACCATGGTCTTACCCTGTTATTATAATTTTAATACTGAAGTGTTACCCCTTTCATAAATTAAATTGTTTTATAAAGTTTTAATTAATAAGGATATGGACAAAGCTAATCCAAATAAAACAAAAATTACAAAGTAAACAAGGAATACTTTTGGCATTATAATTTTTAAAAGAGGGATATGAAAAATATGTTAGTGCTGTTGAACAATATGAATATTTCGGATCATATATTGAAAGTAGGATTTAATATTGCAAATAAATTGAACGCACGAGTTTTTGTTTGCTATTTATATGTTGAGAATAATAATACTGAAAACGATAAAATCCTGGATATTCAAAGGAAAAAATGGGGAATTACTATTTCAATAATAAAATGCAATTTCAACGAAGAAACAATAACCGGTTTATCAACATTCATATCTAATAACAATGTTGACCTGATTATTCTGGGGCCTGAATTGTTTCTCTCAAACGAAAACGAAAGATATTCTTTATTCCAGGAACAAATGTTGAAGTTTATCGATCGTCCTACAATTATAGTAAGTAAAAAAAATAGATATTTTACTGTTGAAAATATTGGTGTTTTAGTAAGTAAATTTAACGGCAAAGCTTATCCTCATATTCAAATGATAAAAAATTTTGCCGACAACTTTAATGCAAAGTTGCATTTATTCTCTGTAATGAACAACCAAGATGACAACAACTATGAGACAATTAATAATCTCCAAAAAATTGCCGAAAAATACCAATTGTCATCTTATTCTATAAATACAGTATATAACAATGATATTGGAGACGGACTTCTATATTTTGCACGAAAAAAAAACTTAGATCTAGCTGCCGTGACAACCGGTGAAAACAATATTCTTTCGACAAGTAACATAATAAAAAATGTTATTGAAGAAATAAATTGTTCGTTGTATATTCATTAAAAAATTATTATCACTTTCTTGTAAACCCAGTAATTATGATCTTTTTTATTGATTTGGTGAATTTTAAAGTGAATATACCGTTTTTAAAAAATCATTCATTGTAACAGGTTTTCTTCCCAGTAACTTTTCAAGTGTTGGATCAGGAAAATCGAATTCACCCTTCTTAATTGCCTGACAAAAGCTAACAGAAAAATTAATAGTATCTTCAGGCACTCCGGCTTTGGTGAGTTCCTGTTTGAAAGTTTCTGTACCGGCATCAATATAAACTATTTTTTTGCGCGATAATTTACTCAATATTTCAGCTATGTTTGCAAATGAATAAGAGGTACTGCCTGCTATCTCATATATCTTGTTCTCATGGCCCGGGCCTGTTAGAATACTAGAAGCAGCCTCAGCCATATCTGTTCTCGCGGCAAAAGAAACCTTGCCATCTCCGGCGGGAAGAAAAATTCTCCCGGTTTCTATAACTTTTTCACCCATAAACATAGGTAATGCATCCATATACAGACTATGTTTTAAAATGGTGTAAGTTAATCCTGAAAAAATTAGTTCTTTCTCGGTATTGATGTAGGCTTTGGCTAAAAAAGCTATGGGTGACGAGCCATCCTCTGTTTTCCGTTGAAAACTTGTATATACAACTTGGTTAACCCCTGTTTCTTTGGCTGCCTTAATCACATTTATATGTTGAGCTTCGCGTTTTGCTATATCACTTCCTGAAATAAAATATAATTTGTCAACCCCATCAAAAGCCTTTACAAGTGATTCATAATCGTCGTAATCCCCCTGTCGTATATTAACTCCTGCTTTTTTCAAACTTTCTGCCTTAGCCAAATCTCTTGCTAGTCCTGCTATATTATTTACAGGTATCTTCCTAAGTAAAAAGTTGATGGTCTCTTTTCCTAAATGCCCTGTAGAACCAGTAATTAAAACCATGATATATATTTTTAATGTTTAAAAAAGTATTTTCTTAAATAGAACAAGAAAATAACGGCTTTGTTTATACTATTTTGCTTGTAAATTATATTTTATTCATTAATATTATTACTACAAAAAAACGGGACTAACAACAATATGATCAAATTTTTGTTAAACGAATAAAATCAATGATAATGATTTCAAAACAAGTAACAAAAAACATGAAAACTGAAAAATTAGTAAAAATTGCCTTGTGGTTAAGCCTTATTACCATTTTATACAATGTTATTGAAGGCATGCTATCTATTGCTTTTGGTATAAATGATGAAACTTTAACATTGCTTGGTTTTGGAGTAGACAGTTTTGTTGAGGTTATTTCCGGGATCGGTATATTGCATATGATACTCAGAATGCAAAAAGCCGGGATTGATAATATAGGTACAAGGGACAAATTTGAACGACAGGCCTTAAAAATAACCGGTATTGCTTTTTATTTGTTAACGCTAGGATTGGTTACAGGAGTTGTATTACAGGTTTTAAACAAAACAGTTCCGGAAACGACCCTTGCAGGAATAATTATTTCATCCATATCCATAATCACCATGTTTATTTTAATGAAAGCAAAAATGAATATAGGAAAAAAGCTCAACTCTGATGCGATAATTGCAGATGCCCGTTGTACAAAAACTTGTTTTTATCTCTCATTTATACTATTATTTTCCAGTGTGTTATACGAAATAGTTGGAATAATGTGGTTTGATACGTTAGGTTCAATAGGTATTGCATGGTTTGCATTTAAAGAAGGAAAAGAAGCTTTTGAGAAATCAAATTCAGCTTCCTTGTCATGTCACTGTTGCAATGATTAACCTTATTATTACAGCGTAACGAAGTTATTACGCACCAGTCAATAACTGGTTCATGAGATCGCTTCGCTAGTTGGCACTTTCTTAAAGCTACTAAACAGTATGAATATAAGTTATTCTTCCTTCTCAATCACCAGCACAACTTTTTCAAAATCTGCTGCTGAATTTACTACTTTCCGATAAGACTCATATTCATTTAATTCATATTGTATTTGGTCATAATATTCTATAATATCAATCACAATTGTTTGGTTATCAAAAGTATATTTCGATTCAAAAAGCAAAACTCTTTTACCATCTTTCACATAATCAACTGAAAATATGAGATCATCAAGATTTTTAACCGAATATCCTTCCGGTATGGTGACTACCAGTTTCCGCCTGAACGATCGTTTATAACGGTCGTTAACAGGCAGCTTTCTTTCACTTTCGCTGTACAGTTCAACCTGCTGACCAATAAGTTGGCCTACCTTAAAAAGGTATCTATCTCCTGCAATATCGATAAGTTCATTAAGAGTGGAATTGTAGACTTGAATAAATGGTTTTTTTCCTATATAACGGGTTTCGCCATTTTCTACCTTCCAATCATTTACTTTTGATTCCGGAAAAAACTGGTCAAAAATATCTTTCATAAAATCATTCTTAGTTTCTTCATTAAAAAGATTGAAATAAGGTTGTGTAAAAACGGCATAATATCCTTTCGACGAAATTTTAAGATTTAGCTCAATCTGGCTAAAACCAGGCAGTATGTTAGCTGCTGCCTCAATATTGTGATAAGACTCTGTATAATCAAGCGGTTCAATGTAGTTAACTTGTCCAATTCCGGTTTTATATTCGCCTAAACTGGTTTCTTTGATAAACAGTCCGTAGGTATCAGTTAATTCCCATGGAATTAAGTTATAGCGATATTCAAATAACCCGGGTGCAATATATTTTTTTGTTTCAGGGAAATAAATCAGGTAGCTGGTCAGATAATGGAACGATTCAAAATCTTTATCAAAGATAGTATTTGTGCGGTCAGAGGTCAATACCAACTGATGTTCAACATGTGACAATTGGAATAATCTGACAAGCAAACGAATGATCCCGGTTTCGGAAGCCGACCTTAATTTTATGATTGAAGATATCTTCGAATAGTTTGGATCATCATTCCCTACCAGGTTAATATTATCTTTAACATAGTTCTCAATTGCAACAATCTTATCCTCAATACCAGCATTTTTAAAAAATTCAATATTCTTCATAAAAGAAGTTAATGCTTTTTCATCCTTTTTATCAAGTGTATTGTAAATATTTACATATATGTTTGTACTTGCTATTCCCAGTGAACTTAAGTTTTTAGTATGGTTTGCATTATTCTTGTCTATTTTGTAAACCAACTGTTTTAACATAGTTGCATATGGCGAAAGTTCTTCGTCTTTTAATCCCTCAACCGATTGTAATTTTAAAACCCAACAATTTTTATCTGTTATGGTTGTATCAAGAACCACATGGTTTGTATCATTGTAAACTTTAAACAGAAATTCAAGGTGTTTTGGACTATACAACTTAAAATTGTATTCTTTTGTCGGGTATTCATCCTGTATGAATTTCCTGGTACCCCTGTAAGAAGGATTTTTTCTGATAACATAATAGTAATCGATAATACATCCTGATTCTAATCCTTCAAGAGCAAAATATTTATAATGCAGGCCTGTATTTTCGTCTATAGCTGTAAGAATTTTTGAATCGTCGAGCATACTAACCTCTTGGTTTGGTTTTACAACACGTACTTTTGCTTCGATAAGTTCTGAGCTATTGCCGTATGGAACGTATTTTTTATTATTCAGCTTGACCTGCTCATCGGAATTAATAAATTCAATGTTATGTTTTATCTGGTATTCAACAAAATAATCGCCTTCAAAAATAAATTCAACAATTTCAGTATTATTCAATATTAGTTTTTCATCTGAGACACCTGAAGGAATCTGGGGGACTTCTCCCCAGTTGAAATTTTTGTAAACTGGTTCTTGGGCATTTATGCCTATTGTAAATAGTAACAGGATAAAGATTAAGGAACTTTTAACTTTCATTTTTTTTGGTTATTATAATCGTTTCTTTGTATACTTTCTCAAGTAAAGAAATAAAATTATTCCATTCGGAGAAAGCATCTTTTTCAAAATAAAGCTTATTAATAGTTATTTTATGGGTATAAATTATTTTTTCATTCACCTGTTTATAATTAAGCGTGTAACCAAAATCTTCTGAATTAAAAAAAGAAGCTTGTGGTAAGCGGCGTACTTCATATCCATCAGGTATTTTCAAAACAAAGACTTTTTTTTGCAGAATTGTATTATCCAGTTCAAATGGAGTAACTTTTTCTTTTTCAAGTTTAAAATCTAACAACGAACGGTAAAGGTTCATGTTCAGATATATCTCGTCCCCGATTTTATTCGCATAATCATCTAGGGTAAAGGAATAGGTGAAATCGAAATGATCCGAAAAACGTTTGTCGGCCGGCAATTGGTAATTGGTAAGTACAAACTTATTATTTCCAAGTTGTACTAATTCCTCAAGAGCTTTTTTCTGGTCACTTTTATCATCGACATTTACTTCATATTGCAAATCGATCTTAGGTAAGCCGCTTAAGCTTCTAAATCCGGTTCCAACAATATCGTTCTCTTTTAACTCAAATATCACAGAATCGGTAACATAATTTTGATCGGCAGGGACCACCGGAACCGTTTGAATTTCGTA